>JBIIGP010000149.1:0-5291 GCA_044236415.1 Acidimicrobiales bacterium
CTGCGCGATCGCTTTCTGATTCGTCGTCGACGACAACCGAAAGAGCGAGGTCGTGGATGGCGTCGGAGAATGGCCGAGGCGTGCGGCGAAGGTCGCCGAGTGCGGCTTTGATCTCGGGTTGTTCGAGCAATGGCGTGGCGCCGCGCACACGGAACGGAATACCTGCTGATTTCATTGCTTCTTCGATGATGGGCAGCTGAGCGTTGGTGCGAACGAGAACTGCTTGATTGGACCAGCGCGCGCCAGGACCATGGCGGTCGCGTGCGGCGCGCGCGATTGCGGCCGCTTCAGCGCGTTCGTCGGGCAACTCGCGAACCGAGGGAACTCCGCCATCGGGACGCGTGGCCGACTGGGTGCCGTCGTGGTCGACACCGCGGCCGCCCACGAGCAACGCATTGGCTGCGGCAAGAATCTGGGGGCTTGATCGATAGTTGTCGAGAAGGCGAATGGTTTCGCCGGCGGGGAAGCGTTGCGGGAAGGTGCGGAGAAGATCGGGGTCGGCGCCGTTCCATGAGTAAATGGCCTGATTGGGGTCGCCGACGATGCAGAGGTCGTTGCGATCGCCTCGCCATGCTTCAAGCAGCGCGTGTTGTAGCGGGTTGACGTCCTGAAATTCGTCGACGAAGAGATGAGCGAATCGCCAACGCTGCGACGCGGCGAAGCCATCGTCGGACTGGAGGTCTCGGTGACAAACGCGCAACATGTCGTCGAAGTCGATGAGACGCTTCTGGCGACGCTGATCTTCGTAGCGGGCATAAACCGCTGCGGTGGCCTCGTAGGAGATCGGCGGTTTGCGCCCGGCGTTCTTTGCCGCCTCGGGGTAGGCCTCGGGTTCGACCATGCGGGCTTTGGCCCATTCGATTTCAGCGACGAAGTCGATGCCGGGTGTGGACTTTTCTGCACCGGTGAGCAAACCGATGACAAACCCCGCCTTACGAGTCATGAGTTGTGGGGGAGTGATGTTGCGTTCCGCCCAGCGTGTGCGCAACTGCGCATAGGCAACGGAGTGGAACGTGCCGGCTGCTACCTGTTCGCGGAGACCAAGTGAACGAAGGCGAGCGGTGAGTTCGCCAGCAGCTTTACGAGTGAACGTGAGCGCAAGAACGTGACGCGGGTCGAGATCGCCAGTGGCGGCGCGGTAGGCGATACGGCGAGTGAGGACGCGGGTCTTTCCCGACCCAGCGCCAGCCAGGATGCATAGCGGTGAGGTCGGCGACGTGACCGCAAGGCGTTGCGCGGTGTTCAGGCCGTCGAGAAGGGCGTCGGGATCCACCCGTCAGACCGTACTCACCGCCAGCGACAGTGCTGGGGGTACGGTTTGGAATGCCGTATCCCGAAGACGAACTGCACTCAACCGAAGAGCTCATCCTCGACCTTCACCCGCATTGGTGGTTCTTTGCGAAGTCGGCGGCGATGCTGGCCCTCGCCGTGATCTTGGCTATTGCGACGCTCAGCGTCTCATGGCTTTCCTGGGCAACGGTCCCAGTCGCCGTCTTTGTCTTCGCCACGCTCGTGTGGTTCTTGCAGCGCTACATCCGCTGGGTGAGCACCCATTTCGTTCTCACCTCTGATCGCGTCATTTTCCGCACGGGGATCATCGCCAAGCACGGCATCGAAATCCCGTTGGAACGAATCAACACGATCTTCTTTCATCAGCGCATCTTCGAACGCATGCTTGGTCTTGGTGATCTCGATATTGAATCGGCCTCAAAAGACGGCGCTCAGCGATTCGAAGACATCCGCAACCCCAGCGCGGTGCAGAACGAGATCTACAAACAGATGGAAGCGAATGAGATCAAGGCCGCTGATCGAATTTCAGGTGGCATCAATCGCGCTCAGGGAGCCGCTGGGTCTGAATCCATCCCCGATCAGATCGCGAAACTCAGTGCGTTGCGCGACCAAGGTGTGTTGACCGAAGACGAGTTCCAATTGAAGAAGCAGGAACTACTCGGTCGTATGTAAGAGGAGTCGGCGACTAGTCGTCGACGCGCTGTGCGCCATTGGAAGGTCGAACAATCCAGCCCCGCCCGGTGATTGTCGATGGGTCGGTGACTGCTCCACGTTTGCAAAGTGCGACAACGCAGCCGCCGAATCCAGCACCTGTAAGGCGCGCACCATAGACGCCGGAAAGATTGCAGAGTCGCTCGACGAGTTCGTCGAGTACAGGTGTTGAAACGTTGAAATCGTCGCGCAATGACATATGGCTTTGCGTCATTAGAAGACCAACAGCGTCGGGGTCATTGTTTCGAAGTGCCATTGCTGTCTGTCGAACGCGCTCGCATTCGGTGACGACATGACGAGCTCTGCGTTGGTCGTCACCCCTGAGCGTCGCAACGTCAGCAA
Source organism: Acidimicrobiales bacterium (assembly GCA_044236415.1). Lineage (GTDB taxonomy): Bacteria > Actinomycetota > Acidimicrobiia > Acidimicrobiales > Acidimicrobilacustridaceae > Acidimicrobilacustris. The sequence continues at coordinate 2,344 of JBIIGP010000149.1, forward strand.
GTGAGGCGTGCGCGAGCGGACCAATCTGCGCTGCAGCGAGTTCACATGATGCACGCCGTTCCGCATACTGCGAATCTGCAAGCTGTCGTTCTTGGCCGGAGTGGAGGATCACGATGTCAATGTCTTCAGGAAACTTGACGTAGTCGATTGTGTTGTCGGCAAAGTCGATGACCATCGCGTTTTCCGCGCGTCCGAACATGATGCTCAACTGATCAAGAAGTCCGCAGGGGACACCGACAGCAGCGAGTTCCGCGCGCTGTCCAAGAAGTGCGAGGTCCATCGGAGAACCGGTGAACCCAAGCGCGAGTGCAGAAGCAATTTCAAGTGCAGCGCTTGATGAGAGGCCCGCTCCAGTTGGGAGTGTTGAGGTGGCAGATGCAGTGAATCCTTGGGCCGAATTCAGTTCCTGTGCGACAGCAGCGACGTAGCGACCCCACTGGGGTTCCATCGACGCAATGTTGATTGCGGCAGCAAGATCGAAGGCAACGACACCGGCGAGCGCATCGGACCGAAGCTCAACACGACCTTGTTCTTGAGTTCCCCTGATGGTGATCCCGAGATTGATTGCACAGGGCAACGCGAGGCCGCTGGCGTAGTCGGTGTGATCACCGATGAGGTTGACGCGTCCTGGTGCATGAACCGTGAATGCCTGACCGTTCATTTCGTCATTTGGCCGAGCGCAGTTGTGCCGCGGCGGTGGCCGGTTCGATCGGGTTGAACCACACGCCACTTCCAAGTTCGCCAGCCGCTACGAATCGTTGCGCGCCTGATGAGCGAAGCGTCGGTGCGATATGCGCATGCAGGCGAAGGGGTGTGCGCTCAACGTCGTCGAATGGCCGCTGGTGGAACCACATCATGAACGGCATCGGCGCGTCGAACAAGGCGTCGAGACGTCCGACGCAATCAATGAGAAGTGACGCGAGATCGCTGCGCTCGTTGTTATTCAGCGATGGGAGGTCGGGGACATTGTTTGAAGGTGCGAGCAAAAGCTCGTACGGCCACGACGCAGCGAGTGGGACCCATGCTGACCACTCGCCGTGGGTCGCAACCATGACATCGTCGGACGGGGCATCGAACGTTGCTTCTGATGCAGAGGCATATTCGGTCGCAACAACCGGCGGCACAATGTCGAATGCATACATCTGTCCGTGGGGATGAGCAATTGTTGCGCCCGCTTCCGGTCCGCGGTTTTCGAAGATCAACACATAGGCGACGTCGTCGCGCGCGCCGAGCGCTGCAGAACGTTCGGCCCACAGATCGACAACTCGGCGAGCGTGGTCAAGGGAAAGCTCGGCGAATGAAGCGTCGTGGTCCGAGGTGTAGAGAACGATCTCTGCTCGACCATTCTCAAACGGGGGCCAGCGGTTCGGGAAGGCGAGAACCTCGTAGGGCTCAGGCGCCTCAATGCCGCCAACGCAGAATGGACAGGCCTCAGAAGGAAGGTTGGGGCGACCCTGACGAGATGGGACCATCCAGGCGGGCGCGCCACTGAGCGGGTCGATTCGATAGCCGGCCGTGGCGGCCAGCTCACTCTCGAAGGGTTGCCTTCCGCTCATGGATCGAACGGTAGTCGTGGTCGCTTGACCGCATCCCGGGTGGGGGCGAGGATTCTCCCCATGCGCGCACAGGCCAATGGCATCGAAATCGAATACGAGACCCTCGGCGACCCGTCCGATCCGCCGCTCTTGGTCGTTGCGGGACTGGGTTGCCAACTCAAATGGTGGAATCCGGATTTCTTGCAGGGTTTTGTCGACCGTGGCTTCTTTGTCGTCACCTTCGACAACCGCGACGTTGGCCTGTCGACCAAGATCGATACGCATATCAATCTCATCGAAGCTGTTGCCGGGTATTTGCAGGGCATGCCGATCGAGGCTCCGTATCAACTTTCTGACATGGCGGCCGATGCCTGGGGACTTTGCGATGCGCTCGGTCTTGATCGAGTCAATCTCATCGGCGCCTCGATGGGCGGCATGATCGTTCAGCAGATGGCGATTGATCACCCAGAGCGTGTTGTTTCACTGACGTCCGTCATGTCGACCACTGGTGAACCCGATGTCGGCCAACCCACAGCTGAAGCCGTGAGCGTGTTGCTTGAGCCTGCGCCGACTGAGCGTGAAGCAAACTTGGCGAAGTCGCTTGAAGCAGGCCGCTTGCTTGCTGGCCCGGTCTATTGCGACGAAGACTGGATTCTCGAGCGCAATGCGTTGCAGTTCGATCGCTGCTTCCACCCAGAAGGACAGACAGCGCAGTTGCTTGCCATCGTGACGTCACCTCCGCGGTCTGAACGCCTGCGCGAGATCGATGTTCCTGCTCTTGTTGTTCACGGCACCATTGATCCGTTGGTGACATTTAGTGGCGGAGAACGCACTGCTGAGTCGTTGCGGGGTAGTGAGTTTCTCGTCCTTGAAGACATGGGCCACGATGTGCCCCGTCAGTACTGGGCAACCATCATTGAGCACGTCACTGCGCTCGCCGCTCGGGCCAACGCCTAACCACTTTTCTTTCCACCTTTAGGAGCACAGTTATGGGACCTCTCGCGGGCGTTCGCATCGTTGAGATTGCAGGAATCGGACCAGGGCCTTTTGCGGCGATGATGCTGGCGGATATGGGCGCCGACATCATTCGTGTCGATCGTGCCGGGCAGGTGTACGGCGGCGATCCCGCCACGCCGCCGAAGGACGTCATGAACCGTGGACGTCGTTCGATTGGTGTCGATCTCAAGAACCCCGAGGGCGTTGAGACGGTGCTTGGTCTGGTCGAAAAAGCCGATGCGCTTATTGAAGGTTTCCGTCCCGGGGTCACCGAACGTCTCGGCATCGGTCCCGATGCGTGTTTGGCTCGCAATCCGAAGCTCGTCTATGGCCGCATGACGGGTTGGGGTCAGGACGGCCCCATGGCGCAAATGGCCGGCCATGACATGAACTACATCGCCATTGGTGGCGCGCTTG
>JBIIGP010000150.1:0-5285 GCA_044236415.1 Acidimicrobiales bacterium
GCGGAAGCGATGTCGTGAAGGCTGTTGCGCTCGGAGCGAAGGCCGTCATGATCGGCCGCGCCTACCTCTGGGGCCTTGCTGCGAATGGTCAAGCGGGTGTCGAAAACGTTCTCGACATCCTGCACGGTGGCATCGACTCCTGCCTGCTTGGTCTCGGTAAGTCGCACATCAGCGAACTCACGCCCGACGACGTCATCGCCCCTCGCGATTTCTTCGTCACCTTGGGCGACAAGTAACAATCTTCGACGCAGGTTGCGTCAGAGGATTGAAACGGGAATGCGCTTTTTGCCGACGCCTACTGGCTTCGAGTGATCAACGCTGACGGTCGGGCGAATCGCGCCGCCGTTCGCTTCGAGTTCGGCAAGTGCTGTCTCGCCGTGTCCAAACACACATTCCGGATCGGGAGCGTCGAGCGGAAGACCGGTGAAGAACTTGGTCGCCATACAGCCGCCACCGCATGCGTCGTAACTTCCGCATGATCCGCACGCGCCGGGATTGGTGGGCTCGCGCAGTTCGGTGAACAGATCGGATGACTGCCACACTGCAGCAAAGCCACCTTCACCGTGAATCGAGCCGGCCTTGAAGTTGTCGTGCAGAACGAATGGGCAGGCGTAGACATCGCCAACCGGATCGATCAGACACACAACACGACCAGCACCACAAAGGTTGAGACCAGGAAGCGGTTCACCAAGTGCGGAGAGATGGAAGAACGAATCGCCGGTGAGAACCTGCGGGCGTGCGAGCAACCAGTTGTACAGCTCGATCTGTTGCGCTTGCGTGGGATGCAGTTCGTGCCAGGTGTCGATGCCGCGACCAGAAGGACGGAAACGCGTGAGACGAAGTTCTGCGCCGTATTCGTTTGCAAGCGCTTCGTATGCGTCGACCTGTTCAACGTTTTCTCGAGTCATAACAACGGACAACTTGAACTGTCCGAAATCGGCATCGCGCAAGTGATCCATTGCGGTGCGAACTCGTTCGTAGGTGCCTTCGCCGCGAACCGCGTCGTTCGTAATCGCATCGACGCCGTCGAGAGAGATCTGAATGTCGACGTAGTCCATCGAGGCAAGGCGCTTGGCGTTCTCGGCATTGATGCGACCACCGTTGGTGGAGAACTTCACACCAACGCCCTTTTCCACGCAGTACTCGACGATCTCGAAGAAGTCGGGGCGCAGCATTGGTTCGCCACCGCCGATGTTGACGTAGAACACCTGCATCTCGGCAAGTTGGTCAACAACGGCCTTCATCTGTTCGGTCGACAACTCGTTGGGGTCGCGACGACCCGATGACGACAGGCAATGCACGCAGGCGAGGTCGCATGCGTAGGTCCATTCCCACGTGAGACAGATGGGGGAGTTGAGTCCCTCGGCGAGTTGATCAGTAAGCGCGGTCATGTCGTGTCTTCCTACGCGGCGTTTTCAAGGACAAGAAAGTCGCCAGCGGCGAGTGAGGTCAGAGCTTTCTCAAACGACGGCCAACGCTTGGCATCAAGGCCAGCGGCATCGAACGCAGCGCGAGCTGAAGGCTGGTCATTGAGAGACTCAACAAGCGTCACCAGATCAGGCGAACGCAAGAAGGTGAGTCGGCGATTGCCGTAGTGATAGGCAAGCGCGCCGAAGGGCTCGGGCCGCAGCGCGACCCGTTCGTGGAGCCGCCAAGGGCGGTCGGCATCAAAGGCAACGGCGGTCATGAAGAGCGAACGCCCGAGGGCATTCAGGCGGGTCTTAGTAGACGCCGCACATGCCGTCGATGGAGATCTCCTCGACGAGCATTTCTTCTTCGATGGCCTCGTCGGTGTCGACGGCCTCGGTTTCGGTGATTTCGAGCGCCTGCTCCATGGTCCCCTCCGGGTGAAATGACTGATGCGCAGCCTATCCGGGCTCAGGGGTGCGGAACAGGTGGAGAGCCTCTTCCACGCGCCGTTCGGCAAGTGCGACGTACTCGGGGTCGAGTTCCATGCCCACGTAATGACGGCCAGTGCGCATTGCGGCAATGGCCGTTTGGCCCGCGCCCATAAAGGGGTCGAGCACCGTGTCGCCGACATAGGTGAACAGTTCAATGCAGCGGCGGGGGAGCTCAGCCGGAAATGGCGCAGGGTGGCCAACGCGCTTTGCGGACTCTGGAGCGATCTTCCACGTATCGAGGGTCCAGGCCATGAAATCGTCAGGATCGATGGAGTTTTCGAACGGAAGACCGTTCTTCTCACGGACTGCACGTTTTTGGGCTCGATCGAAACGACCCTTCGACGCGATCACGATTCGTTCGGTGAGATCACGCAGTACAGGGTTGGCGGCCGAGGCATAGGAACCCCACGCACAGTTGCCGCTGGCACCTTCGGCCTTGATCCACACGATTTCGCCGCGCAACAAGAAACCAAGATCGTTTTGCAGAATTGTTGTGACATCGCTGGCCAGTGAACGGAAGGGTTTGCGACCGAGGTTCGCGATATTCACCGCGATGCGGCCGCCCGGTTCCAGGACTCGCCAGCATTCGGCAAACACATCGCGCAACATCACGAGGTAATCGAGGTATGAGGCGGGAACTGCGCCTTGGCCCAACTCGGTTTCGTAGGCCTTGCCGGCGAAGTAGGGGGGCGAGGTAACGACGAGTGCGATGGAATTATCGGGAATCGCTGAAAGGTCGCGAGAGTCGCCGCAGAAGATGGTGTCTTTCACCGGGCACGGCACAACCGTGTCGTCGTCGAGCAACGTCGGGGCCGGGAAGCGCTCATAGAACGACGTCGAGTCGTGGTTCTCGCGCTTAGACACTCCGAATTCGGAGGTGGCGGTGCCCTCTCGGGTGCGTCGCTCGGCCATGGGGGTCAAACCCTAATGAAATCAGCGCGCGACCGCCTTTCCGGCAAGTCTGCGTGAGGGTCCTACGATGCCCAGAGTCCGGACGAGCGACGCCCGGAACCCCTGCGAAAGGCTCCTAATGGCGTATCCCGAAGGCATTGGCGCAATCGATCTAATGATCGGCTTTCCCTTCCGCGACAAGAAGGCCGTCTACGAATACCTGCAGGGCGGTATTAAGGACAAAGGTTCCGATGACCTCGCAATGCCCGCGGGCTACATGTTCAAGGACGTTCCCGAAGAAGCCGGTGACGAGGTCGATCCGATCGACTTCACCTTCACTGAAATGGACAAGTACGGCGTCTCCGCCGGTCTGTTTGGATTGACCGACACAAGCCGCGAGGCAAAGAAGCGTCACCCTGGTCGCGTGTTTTTCAGCCTTGAAGTTGATCCCAACGACATCACGGGCGCGGTTCGCAAGATTCGTGAAGCAAACGAATCCGACGGCTTGAGCGCGGTCACCACATTTCCTGCCGGATGTTTGCCGCAGGTTCCGGTGAGCGATCGTCGCTACTACCCGATCTATCAAACCTGCATCGATCTCGATATTCCAATCATTTCGAATGCAGGTATTCCGGGTCCGCGTTTTCCTGCTGAATGTCAGCACGTCATGCATTTCGATCAGGTTTGTTATGACTTTCCCGAATTAAGGATCGTGATGCGTCACGGTGCTGAACCGTGGGAAGCGCTTGCAGTGAAGCTCATGCTGAAGTGGCCAGGTCTGTATTACATGCCGAGCGCGTTCGCGCCGAAGCATTACCCGAAAGCGATTCTTGACTACGCGAATTCACGCGGCTCAGACAAGATCATGTACGCCGGTTACTTCCCAGCGGGCCTTACGCTCGAGCGCATCTTCACCGAAATGAAGAACGTTCCGTTGAAGGACTCGGTGTGGCCGAAGTTCCTGCGCGAGAACGCCATGAAGTTGTTCAAAATGGATGGAGTTCCCTGATGCCAGTCGCCGTCGTTACCGGAGCCGGACAAGGACTTGGTCGCGCTGATTGTTTGCGTTTGGCCGAAGACGGGTTCGACGTCATGTGTCTCGATCTCAATCTCGATGCTGCGCGCGAAACCGCCGAGTTGTGCGGTGGCACTGCGTTTCAACTTGACGTCACTGACCGCGCTGCGGTGTTTGCCGTTTCGGATCAGATCTCTGAGTGCTTTGCGCTCGTAAACAACGCAGGTATTTGGAACTTCCCGTCGATTCTTGATGTCACTGAACAGCAAATGCAGTCAGTGATTGAAGTGAACGTGAAGGGCATCGTTTGGTGTTGCCAAGCATTTGTTCCGAAGATGCGCGCCGGTGGTGGCGGAAGCATCGTGAATATGTCATCGGGTGCCGCATGGACGAATTCGCCAGAGGTCGGTATCTACCCGGCCACGAAAGCAGCAGTTGAGTCGCTCACGAAGACGTTGGCCCTTGAACTTGGTGTCGACAACATCCGATCGAACGCGATCGGCCCAGGCCTCATCGTGAGTGATGGAACCGCCGGAAATTTCCAAGGCGATCGAGCCAACGAACGCGCGCAGGGCGTTCCCATGAAACGCGTTGGTGCGCCTGCAGACATTGCCGACGTCGTGTCATTCCTTTGCAGCAACGATTCTCGTTATGTGAGCGGTCAGGTCATTTACGTCGACGGTGCCATCACCGCTGGCGCAATGAAGCGCTGATGATGAACGACGCGCTCAAGCAGTTGCTTGAACAGCGTGTGCAACGTGATCCGTCCTCAGTGGTCACACAGGAAGTTGTTGCGGTTTGGACCGCCGAGTTCGGCGAGCAGTGGGCCGAATGTGAAGGCGATGTTGTTCCTTCGGTGATGTACACCACCTTTGCTCGGCCCCCAGCGCCACCGGCTGCGGGTGAGGCGGCGCCCACCGGCCTTGCGCTTCATGACCAAATGAAGGCTTTGCTTGACCTTCCCGTTGCGATCGCGGTTGGGTACGAACTCGAACTCAGCGGCGTCGTTCACCTTGGCGATCAATTGGTCTCAGCGGAACGCATCGCCGATCTCGGCGATGAGCGAGTCACGAAATTTGGACCGGGTCGCGATTGGGTGATTGAAGTCGCAACCTCGACGGTTGGCGGCGCGCTGGTTGGCGTCGAAAAATTCCGAATGCTCGGCTATCGGCCTGGGGATTCAGGTGCCACCCCGCCAAGAACCGCACAGGATTCGCCGTCGTTTGCGTGGACAGAAGCGTTCAACGTCACCGCAGAGTCGATCAGGCTCGAGGCAGCAGCGAATCACGTGTGGGCGGGAGCGCATCACCACACCGAAGCTGCTCAGAAAGCGGGTCTTGCCGACATCATTCTCGATACGTCCTCACAGGTGGCCCGCTTGGCGGGCGCAGCACAACGCCATCGACCGACCGAGCGAATCACGGGCATCAATCTCGCGATGAAGCGCCCGATTCTGCCGGGAGCAACGGTGACGCTGG
>JBIIGP010000151.1:0-5278 GCA_044236415.1 Acidimicrobiales bacterium
AGTCGTTGGTGAGAACCAAGCGGACTTTGATCTTGGTGCCTTTCAGCTCACCTTTGAACTCGCGCTCTCAACGACGATCGCACTGCTCGGTATCTTCGCCGCCTACATGGTGTATCTGAAGAACAAAGTGGATCCGCGTCGCATTGAACTTCCGTTCTTCGCCAACGGTTGGTATATCGACCAAAGCATCACGAAGTTCATGGGCGGGATTGGTCGTAAAGGCTTTGAACTCATCGCCATGTTCGACAAGGTGGTTATCGATGGTGCAGTTAATGGCGTCGGACGAGCCACTCGCGGTGGTGCGTCCCGACTCCGCGCTATCGAGAACGGCTACGTGCGCTGGTATGCACTCATGATCGGTGTTGGTGCCATTCTCATTGTCGCATTCGTCATGACGCAGGTGAGTCTCTGATGAGCGCGTCACTTCTTTCCACCATTTTCGCTTCGGGCGGCTCAGCATCGTTCCCGATCCTTCCTGCACTGATCTTCGTTCCAGTTGTCGGTGCCGTCCTTATCGCCCTCATGCCGAGCTCCCGCCCGGAACTTTCACGACAGATGGCGATCCTCACCGCACTGCTCACCGGAATTTTGAGCATTGCGTTGCTCGTTCAGTTCAAGACCGACGATGCTGGATTCCAGTTCGTGGTGCAGCAGACCTGGGTGCAATCGCTCGATATCAAGTTCTTCCTTGGCGTCGACGGCATCTCACTTTTCCTTGTCGTGCTTACGGGCATCTTGTTCCCGATCGCTCTCTTTGCAGCGAAACCGGCACACAGCCCCAAGGGCTATTACGCATGGCTCACCCTCCTCATGGCGGGTTGTATGGGTGCGTTCCTTGCGCTTGATCTCTTCCTCTTCTTCTTGATGTTCGAGATCACCCTTGTGCCGCTCTACATGCTCATCGGCAAGTGGGGTCACGGACGTCGGGTCTACGCCGCGACGAAGTTCTTCCTCTACACAATGCTCGGATCAGCGTTCATGCTGGTCTCGATCGTCACGCTTGCGGTTCTCGCCGGAGCTGGTGACAACGGTGGCGTGTCATTCGACTTCACCAAGATCATCGCCACGGACAATTTGGCGACCAGTACTGGCCGTTGGTTGTTCTTGGGTATGGCAATTGCGTTCGCGGTGAAGGTTCCGTCTTTCCCATTCCACACTTGGCTGCCAGATGCTCACACCGAGGCTCCAACAGCAGGTTCTATCGACCTTGCCGGCATCCTCCTCAAACTCGGCACCTACGGTTTCCTTCGTTACGGACTTGAACTGTTTCCCGAGGCGACGGTGTGGTTCGCGCCGGTGATGCTCACCTTGGCCACGATCGGTGTGGTCTACGGCGGCATCGTCGCAGCGATGCAGCGCAACCTCAAGCGTCTCGTTGCCTACTCATCAGTCGCACACATGGGCTTCGCACTCATGGGTCTGTTCGCGCTAAATGTTGAAGGCATTCAAGGTTCGGTGCTTCAGATGGTGAACCACGGCATCACGACCGGTGCGTTGTTCATCCTTCTTGGCTTCCTCTACTCACGTCGCCATACCTACGAAATTTCCGAACTCAACGGAATCGCAAAGGTGGCCCCGGTCTTTGCTGGCATATTCACGCTTGTGATGCTTGCGTCGATTGGCGTCCCTGGCCTGAACGGTTTCGTTGGCGAATTCCTCGTACTTGTTGGCACCTTTGTCGCCAACCGTTGGTGGGCAGTCATTGCTGCGACAGGCGTGATCGTCGCAGCGCTTTATCTGCTCTGGGCCTATCAGCGTGTGTTCCAAGGCGAACCTGACGAGGCGAACAAGAACTTCCCGGATCTCAAGATTTCCGAAAAGCTCGTCATGGTGCCGCTTGTTGGTCTCATCATCTTCCTCGGCATTTACCCGAAGCCGGTTCTCGACCGCATAGAGCCTTCGGTGAAGCGAGTTGTGACTCGTCTCGAAGTGAAGGTCGAAGGGTTCCGCGAGCCAATCACCCGCAAGGGCGCTGACCTCCTTTACCTTCCGGAGTCCTCGCATTCGAAGAGTGGTGAACACTCTCTTGGTGTCGCCACGAACGGACAGGGAGCGGACCAGTGATCGCGTCTCTTTTCGCTCAGGTCGATCCCAGCATGCTTCGCGGTGGCGATGTTGCTGCTGAAGCCCTCGATTCTGGAATCGTGCAAGTTGCTGGTCCGTCAATCGACTGGCTGGCGCTACTGCCGTTGATCATCTTGCTGGTCGGCGGATTGCTCACACTCACGTTCTCTTCATTCTTGAAAAAGCGTGAGCCGAAGGGTCTGTTCACACTGACCACGGTTGCAATCGCCGTTGCTGCGGCGATCAGCTCGTTGCCGATGTGGGCACGCGTGCAGGGCTGGGATTCGCTGCTGTGGTGGAACCTTGACCAATCGCAAACCGGACCATTCAGCACTGCCGGGGGAGCGGTTGGCATCGACGGCTTCTCGCTTTTCATCACGATCGTGTTGTGTCTTGGCGTCGTGTTGGCTGCGTTGTTGGCTGACAGTTTCCTGCGTCGTGAGTCCATGACGGGGCCCGAATTTTACGTTCTGCTGCTGCTTTCGGCTGTTGGTGGCGTCATCATGGCGATGTCGAACGATCTCATCGTTCTGTTCATCGGCCTTGAGACACTTTCCATTGCTGTCTATGTACTTGCTGGCATGAATCTGCGCCGTGTGCAGTCGCAAGAGTCGGGACTCAAGTACTTCATCCTGGGAGCGTTCTCGTCAGCGTTCCTTCTGTATGGCATTGCGATGCTCTATGGCGCGACCGGATCGACCAACTTTGCCGATATCCGCGACTTCATGTCTGCGGTTGTCCCGATTCATAACGGCCTACTTCTGGTCGGCCTCGTGCTCGTGCTCGTTGGCTTGGCGTTCAAGATTTCGGCAGTTCCGTTCCATGCATGGAGCCCCGACGTCTACGACGGTGCCCCCACTCCTGCAACCGCATGGATGGCATCGGGCGTGAAAGCTGCAGCAGTTGCTGGTCTGGTCCGTGTGTTCATGTTGACCTTCCCGAACTACGCCTCGACGTGGAAGCCCATCGTTTACGTGTTGGCAATCCTTTCGATGGTCGTTGGCGCAGCGCTCGCAATCGTTCAGAGCAACGTCAAGCGCATGCTTGCCTACTCCTCAATCAGCCATGCAGGTTTCATTCTCATGGCGATCCAAGCCAACAGCGCCAACGGCGTCACCGCTGCTGCGTTTTATGTGGCCGTCTACACCTTCATGGTGGCGGGCTCATTTGGTGTGGTCGCGATCGTGGGACGCAAGGGCGACGGAAACCACCAGCTTTCCGACTACAACGGCCTTGCTCGCTCAAACCCGTTGCTGGCCGCTTCCTTCATCGTCATGCTCCTGGCCCAGGCGGGTGTTCCTTTCACCGCCGGCTTCTTCGCCAAGTTCCTCTCGATCACCGCTGCGGCCGATGCCCACGCCGTCCCGTTGGCGATCATCGCGATGGTTTCCGCTGTCATCTCGGCGTTCCTCTATCTCCGGATCATCGTGGCCATGTTCATGTCCGGTGGCGACGACGGGACCGAAGCGGTCATCGATCGGTCAAAGCGGCTCCACGTGCCGTTTGCCGCTGGTCTCGCCATCGCGATCTGCGTTGTCGTCACGATCGGCTACGGGCTGTTCCCAGATCTCCTGCTTGACCCCGCCCGCGACGCCACTCCGGCAGCGGTGCACGCTGCACCTCCCACCGACTCACTCAACCTCGGCGCGGCCGGATCCTCCTCTGGGTCCACCACCGCTGGTCGTTGATCGCCAAAGATTGAACCGCTCTATGCCACGAGGATTTCATGCCGTGTTCGGCCCTTCTGTAGTGTCCGGGAACGATGATTGAGTACTCCGATTTCGTCAGGCAGTACCTCACCGTTGCAATTTTCGCGGGCGTCGGTATTGGCCTCGGGGCCGGTCTTCTCGGGATCGGCAAGATCTTCCGACCAACGCGCCCTCAAGAACAGAAGTATCTGGTCTACGAATCCGGTGTTGATCCGGTCGGCAGCGGCTGGTCGCAGAGCCAAATCCGCTATTACATCTATGCCCTCCTCTTCGTCATGTTCGACGTCGAAGCGGTCTTCATGTTTCCGTGGGCGACACGACTCGAGACCTACGGCGTCTTCGGTCTGGTCGAGATGCTGATTTTCGTTGTCATCCTGGCCCTCGGGCTCCTGTATGCCTGGCGCAAGAAGGTGCTTCAATGGGCCTAGTTGAAAGCGGCAAGCTGCCCAAGCCGCTCGCAAAACTCCTCAATATTTCTCGGAAGTACTCCATCTGGGCGTACCAGTGGGGCCTTGCGTGTTGCGCTATCGAAATGGGTGCAGCGTTTGCTTCGCCTCGTTACGACGTGATGCGTCTCGGCGTGATCCCGTTCCCGGCCAGTCCTCGTCAGGCTGACCTCGTGGTCATCGCCGGCACCGTTACCGACAAACTCGCACCGGCCGTCGTTCGTCTTTACGAGCAGATGCCCGACCCCAAGTACGTCATCTCCATGGGATCCTGCGCCAACTGCGGTGGCCCCTACTGGGACAGCTATTCGGTCACCAAGGGTGTCGATCAGCTGATTCCAGTCGACGTTTATGTGCCTGGTTGCCCGCCACGTCCCGAAGCTCTCCTTGAAGGCATCATCCTTCTGCAGGAGCGCATCGCTCATGAGGACATGGCCGAGCGTTGGAAGGGTGAGCCAATTGTCGTCGGCTGACACTGAGACGCCCGAAGCGGCAGCGCCACAGATCGACGAGGCGCGAGAGGCCGTTCTGGCCGAAGTTACCGCGCGCCTTGGCGAGGGTGTCGTTGGATCGCATATTCGTCCCGGTGACGACCTCTGGATTCGCGTCGATCGCGCCAACTGGGTCGCAGCGGCTGAAGCAGCGAAGGCCATGGGCTATCGCTTTTTCGACTTTCTCTCGGCGATCGATTGGCTTCCGTCGCCATTCGGTCGCGACATGGATTCACAAGAAGACCGAATTGTTTCCGGTGCACCCGCAAAGGAACCAGAAGCAATGGTGCAGGGTTACGCCGGTGGCGAAACCCGATTCCAACTTCTTGCTCGGGTCTATTCAATTACTGCCGGGATGGGAATCACATTTAAGTGCGACCTTCCCGATGACGATCTCACTGCAGGAACGTGGTCGAACGTCTACGCCGGTGCGAACTGGCACGAACGTGAAGCTCGCGAGATGTTTGGCTTTTCTTTCGACGGGCATCCGAACATGATCAACCTGTACTTGCCTGCCGATTTTGTGGGGCATCCCCTTCGTAAAGATTTCCCGTTGCTGGCTCGTCGG
>JBIIGP010000152.1:0-5265 GCA_044236415.1 Acidimicrobiales bacterium
AGGCGTTGCAAGCAGTGGGCCGTGGCATTCAATCGTTGGGACGGTGGGGCCCCGAATCTTGGGTGTCGCTTGCGATCGTTGCTGGGTGCGTGTTGTTCACGTTCGCGCAATTGAGCCCATCAGACATCTTGTCGTCGTCGACTCCGGCAGGTGGCGATATGGGTGCGCACGTGTGGGGCCCGGCCTACATGCGCGATCACTTGCTTCCATCGTTCCGCGTTACGGGATGGACCCAGGATTGGTATGCGGGTTTTCCTGCGTACCACTTCTACATGGTGCTCCCGTCGCTGGCGATAGCTCTTTTGAGTTTCATCCTTCCTTACGGTCTCGCGTTCAAACTCGTTGCGGTCAGTGGACTGCTCACTCTGCCGATCGCATGTTGGGCATTTGGTCGTCTCACTCGCCTTCCTTTTCCGGTTTCGCCACTTCTCGCAGTCGGAGCCACCGCGTTTCTCTTTGATCGTTCGTTTTCGATCTATGGCGGGAACATTCCATCCACGCTCGCTGGGGAATTCGCATTCTCGATTTCGTTGAGTTTTGCGATTGTTTTCCTCGGAGTGGTCGGGCGTGGACTTGAAACTGGGCGTCAGCGAGTCATTGCGCCGATCCTCCTTGCGCTTACGGGTCTCTGCCACCTCATTCCGTTCTTGTTTGCAATCGGCGGAGCGATTGTGTGGCTTGCGATCTCGCTCGCTCGTAAACCCGGGTTCTTCAAGCGGGTTTGGTGGTTGGCGTGCACGGGAGTTGTCGGAGTCGCGCTGATGGGATGGTGGCTCTTCCCGTTCTATTTGCGCTCCGGCTACATGAACGACATGGGCTGGGAAAAGAGGACGAATTACTCCGATCTGCTTTTCCAGAGAAGCACTCTTGATCCGCAGCTAGTCAACTCGCCGCCAATTCAGTGGGTGCTAGTCCTCGCTTTGCTCGGGCTTGTGATGTCGATTGCATGGAAGCGCCGAGGCGGAGTCTTTCTTGCAGTTCTCGCGGGCTCTGTAGCCATTGCATTCATCGTCTTACCTCAGGGCAAGTTGTGGAACGCGAGGTTGCTGCCGTTTTGGTATCTCAGCCTCTATTTGCTTGCTGCAATTGGGGTTGCAGAACTAGGTCGGACAATTGCTTCTTTGTTGTCTCGCGATCCAGACACACCTCGAAGGTCGGTAACAATCGCGACTGCAGTTGTCGCTGCACTTGCGGGTCTAACGGTCATAGCAATGCCGTTGCGCGCGATGCCCGAGAAAATTGCACTGGGTCCTATCAACATCGAACTTGGTGGCGTGCAGAACGACGGTCGGTATCACTGGTTGTTTTTGTCTACGAAGGAATCGAGTTTCATCCCTTCTTGGGCTCGTTGGAACTTCAGTGGATATGAGGGGAAGCCGGCGTATCCGGAGTACCGCGACATTGTTCAGACGATGGAAACAGTGGGTGAAACCAATGGCTGCGGTCGCGCCATGTGGGAGCACGAAGAGCAGCACGACCGATATGGCACTCCAATGGCCCTCATGCTGTTGCCGTTTTGGACAGATGGCTGCATAGGTTCGATGGAAGGGTTGTTTTTCGAGGCTTCGTCGACGACTCCGTTCCATTTCATAAATCAAGACGAGCTTTCGTACGGAGCCTCGAACGCGCAGCGCGATCTTCCCTATGTTCCGGGCGCGCCTGACCAGGCGCAGTTTGATCTTGGAATCGATCACCTGCAGATGCTTGGCGTGAAGTACTACATGGCGATAACTGAGCAGATGATCGCCTACGGACAAGCGAATACCTCGTTGAAGCAGGTGGCGCAATCAGGACCCTGGGTTGTTTTTGAAGTCTCTGATTCACCACTCATCGAACCACTCGACAACGATCCAGCCGTTCTCACTGGTGTGGCGCCGAAGCACTGGCTTGAGGCCGTCACGCCTTGGTACATGGATCCCACCGCATGGAACGTCTGGCCGTCTTCGGGAGGACCGAAGGAGTGGCAGCGAATCTCCGAGGGTGAGATGCCGGCGGCAAATCCGACAACCCCTGTCGCAGTTACAAACACACAAATTGGTCGCGACACGATCTCGTTTGACGTCACCAAACCGGGAACGCCGATCCTCGTGAAGGTCTCGTACTTCCCAAATTGGAAGGTCAGCGGCGCCGAAGGGCCGTGGCGAGTTGGGCCGAACCTGATGGTTGTTGTTCCGACTTCCGAGAACGTCACGTTGAGCTATGGAACGTCAGTGATCGACTGGGGATCGTGGTTTGTCACCTTCCTCGGTGTCGTCGGCATTGTTCTGTTGTGGCGTGCTGGGCCCCTTGTCTTCCCCGAGATGGTGCCGTGGCGCCGACAGCGGCCCACGCAGCCCGATGGCGATAGCGATAGCGATAGCGACGGCGACACAGAGAGCGACGATGACCGCGAGAGCAGCGTTGCGAGTGCAAGCGATTCGTCAGCTGAAGACGTCAACAGTTCCGGCGATGCCGATCCGCGATGAGTTCGGCCCGTCGGATTGAACTCATTGCTGCCGCCGTTCTAGGCGGAGCCGTGGCTGCCTACGCGGGGTCTCGGTGGCAACGGGGGCTCTCACCACTAAGAGCCGACCTCGGTCGTCGGCGTGAGTTGCCTGTGGCCCCAGGGACGCTTCGTCTCAGCATCGTCATTCCTGCGTTCGGGGAAGCCGAACGCATCGGCGAGACCGTTCGTTCATTACGTGCAGGGCTCGAAGGTTTTGTTTCCGGTCCTGATCTTGAGATCGTGGTCGTCGACGACGGATCTGCAGACGGCACCGCACAGGCCGCGCGAGATGCAGGCGCAGACATCGTTGTCCGGCATCAAACAAATCGCGGGAAAGGGTCAGCGGTCCGCAGCGGCGTATTGGTTGCAAATGGTCGAAGTGTGGTGTTCACCGATGCGGACTTGTCCTATTCGCCCGATCAGATCCCAGCGATTGTCGAGCTGGTTGAAAAGGGTTGGGATGTTGTCGTCGGGAGTCGTCGTCATCACGACACGACGACATTGGTTCGTGCTCGACGCTTGCGAGAGGTCGGCGGACGCGCAATTAATTTGCTGACCCGAGCAGTCCTTCTCGGCCATTATCGCGATACGCAGTGCGGCCTCAAGGGATTCCGTTCTGATGTCGCCCGGTTGATTTTCTCGCACACGCTCGTCGATGGCTTTGCGTTTGATGTGGAGGTTTTTCATCTCATCGAGCGCTATCACCTCTCGCTCACCGAGGTTCCGGTTCGAGTCGAAAACTCACAGCACTCAACGGTGCGGGTCGCTCGTGATGGATTGCGTCTCATCCGAGACCTCTTCCTCGTGCGTCGCTGGTCGGTTGAGGGTCGCTACGACCTCACAGCCGACGATCTTTTGGTTCCAGATGCTGTGAACGGCGTCACCACCACCGAAAAGGACTGACCTCTCAACTAGGGTCGCACCCCATGGCTCCCCACGATGCTGCCGCCATGAACGCCATCTTCAAGGCGTACGACATTCGCGGCACCGTTCCCGATCAACTTGATGCGGCCCTCATGGAGCGCATCGGCGCTGCGTTTGCGAGATTCGCCGCAGACTCATCCGGCGCATCATCGGTATTGGTTGCTCACGACATGCGGCCGTCAGGTCCGGATTTCGCCGAAGCATTTGCTCGCGGAGCGACCGGGCAAGGTGTCGATGTCGTGCATTTGGGACTCGCCTCGACTGATCTGCTCTTTTTCGCTGCCGGTCGTTTCGATATGCCCGGGGCCATGCTTACCGCTTCGCACAACCCGGCGCAGTACAACGGCGTGAAGTTGTGTTTGGCGGGAGCAAAGCCAATCGGAGCCGAAACCGGCCTTACTGAAATTCGTGACATGACTGTTGCTGGCCTTGAGCCGGTCGGCGTTTCTGGCACCGTGTCATCTCGTGACGATGCGCTTGGAGTCTTCGTCACTCACGTGCACTCTTTTGTTGATCCGGCGGTGTTGCGTCCACTCCGAGTCGTTGCCGATACGGCCAATGGAATGGGCGGGCTCACTGCGCCAGCGGTTTTTGCTGGACTGCCGTTTGAACTCGATGTCATCTTCGGTGAGCTTGATGGGACGTTCCCGAATCATCCCGCCGATCCCATCCAGCCCGAGAATCTTCGTGATCTGCAAGCTCGGGTTCTAGAGACCAGTGCCGATGTCGGTCTGGCGTTTGACGGTGATGCCGATCGGGTCTTCCTCGTTGACGATGAAGGTGAACTTGTTTCTGGCTCTCTCACGACAGCAATCGTGGCTGACTCAATGCTTTCAAAGCATCCAGGTGAGATTGTTCTCCACAACCTGATCTGTTCGAAGGCTGTCCCCGAAATCATCGTGGAGCGAGGCGGCACTCCTGTCCGAACTCGCGTGGGTCATTCGTACATCAAACAAGTCATGGCAGAAACTGGCGCATGTTTTGGTGGCGAACACTCTGGTCACTATTACTTCCGCGACAACTATCGGGCTGATTCAGGAATCATTGCGGCAATGGCGGTACTTGAAGTGATGTGCGCAACTGGTCAAAAGCTCTCCGAGCTTCGCAAGCCATACGAGCGCTATTCGGCGTCGGGCGAACTCAACACTCAAGTTCCTGATCCTCTTGCCGTCATTGAGTTTGTCGCGGAGCGATTCGCCAACGCTGAGCAAGATCGCCTCGACGGTCTCACGATCGATCTGACGGCTGGGCCTGCCTCGGATCCTGCCGATCCGTGGTGGTTCAATCTGCGTCCTTCGAATACCGAACCCCTTCTTCGCCTCAACCTCGAGGCGACTGATGACGCGGCGTGTGCTCGCCACGTCGCTGAAATCCGTGCCCTCATCGCTGAAGCGGCCGGCTGAGTGGCCTAAGGAGCCTTCATGTCACTTGATCCGCAATTGCTCGAAATTCTTGCTTGTCCTCAGGACAAGGGACCATTGCTGTATTTCGCCGACGAGAATCTTCTGTACAACCCGCGATTGCAGCGCGGGTATGAAGTCCGAAGCGATATCCCGATCATGTTGATCGATGAAGCTCGGGTTATCGATGACTCCGAGCATGAGCGTCTCATGGCGAAGGCTGCAGTAAACGCAATCGCTCCGACGTTTGAGGCCTGAGTGATCCTCGACAGCGTCGGGATGTTCGATGCAGCGGCGGCTTTCCCGGAGCAACTGGCGCGTGCGCTCGACGTTTCTCGGCGAGCGGTCGATGGTGCCGTGTTGCCACAACACGAAGACATCGCAAACATTGTTCTTGTTGGGGCAGGTGCGGCTGGCCAAGCCGGTGCGCTTGTTCTCGAAGCGGTAGGTCCAACT
>JBIIGP010000153.1:0-5256 GCA_044236415.1 Acidimicrobiales bacterium
TCGATCCTCCTGGCCATTGACCCGGAGTGCGTGCGTACTGACAAGTTGGAAGCGGGTGCAACGGCTCCACTCGGTGAACTTCTTGATGAACTTCAAGCCGGCGGTGTGAAGTCCGTCAGTGAAAACGGCGTACTTGGCGATCCGACGACTGCGACGGCCGAACACGGGAATGAACTCTTTCTTGGTCTCATCGCTGACCTTGCTCTCACCATCGACAAAGTGTTTCCTCGATGACCAGCGAACTTGCTGGTCTCTTCGTTGTTGCTGATCCTTCAATGCAACGCAAAGAGCGCGGTACGGTCCTGCTTGGTGGCTCTCCGCTTCGCATTGTGCGCATTAGCGACAAAGGTGCCGACCTTGTCGACGAGTTGTTGAATGGCAACCCGGTTCCGCCCGGTAAGGGGGCAACATCACTTGTGCGTCGTCTCCTCGACGGCGGCCTTCTGCAACCGGTTCCCGCCACAACACCGTTCACAACTGCCGATGTCACAGTCGTTGTTCCTGTGCGCGGCGAACTTGAACCGGGTTTGCTCGATGGCATCGGCCACGCCGCTCGCATCATCGTGGTCGATGACGAAAGCGCTCAACCAGTTGTTGTTCCGGCGAAGACAACGCATGGAACGCGCGTGGCGTGCGTTCGCCGCGCAACAAACGGTGGCCCAGCTGCAGCCCGCAACACTGGTCTTGCCGAGGTCGACACATCGCTTGTTGCGTTTCTCGATGCCGATTGCCTTCCTCGACCGGGTTGGCTTGAACCACTCCTCGAACAATTCGGCGACCCTGCGGTTGCGGTTGTTGCACCGCGAATCACCTCGATTGAACCGCTCGGTGCTCCTGATCACCCCTTGCTTTCCCGCTACGAGCGGGTGAATGCCTCACTTGATCGCGGAACCCAACGCGGTCGGGTGCGAGCCCGCACTCGCATTTCGTATGTGCCATCCGCTGCGCTTGTTTGCCGCGTCGAAGCCCTCAACGCGGCGGGCGGTTTCGACGAGGCCATGGCCGTTGGTGAAGACGTTGATCTTGTTTGGAAACTTGATGAAGCAGGCCACACCGTTCGCTATGAACCAAGCGTGACAGTCGGCCACCGCCATCGCACAACACCTTGGGCCTGGCTTCGTCGCCGTTTCGATTACGGCACCTCTGCCGGCCCACTCGCAAAGCGACACCCGGGTGCGTTGGCGCCGATCGAAGCTTCCGGCTGGAGCATTGCCACATGGGGACTTGTCGCTACCGGCCATCCCATTGCGGCCGGCGCAGTTGTTGGCGCCACGGCAGGAATGCTCAGCGGAAAACTTGATGCACTCTCCCGACCGATGCCGATTGCTGCACAACTCGCAGGACGCGGGCATCTCAGCGCTGGTCGCACGATGGCCCAAGGACTTGTTCGCCCGTTGTGGCCGCTCACCGCGCTCGCCATCGTGTTTGTGCCGTGGAAGCGCCTCAAGTTGGCATTGGTCGCCGGTGTGCTGGCGCCGTCAGTCATCGACTGGGTTCGAAATCGCCCCGACATCGCGCCACTCCCCTACGTTGCGCTCCGACTGGCCGACGATGTCGCCTACGGAACCGGCGTATGGGTGGGTTCGTTGCGCGCCGGAACCCTCGAGCCGCTTCTGCCCGAGGTCACCAGTTGGCCGAAGCCCAGCCGCTATTCGCGCTGGCGTTCAGCGGTTTCGTAGTTCGGCGATCAGCCGACGTTGAGAAGATCGACGACGAACACGAGGGTTTCGCCGCCCTTGATGACGCCACCGGCGCCACGATCGCCGTAACCAAGGTGCGAGGGAATCGTGATGCTGCGACGGCCGCCAACCTTCATGCCGGCAACGCCTTGGTCCCAACCGGCAATGACTTGGCCAGCACCGAGACGGAATTCAAAGGTGTCGTTGCGGTCCCATGACGCATCGAACTGCTGGCCGTCGCTCCAGGCCACACCCACGTAGTGCACGGTGACGTTGGCGCCGGCAACGGCTTCGGTGCCGGTTCCAACTTCGATGTCCTCAAGGACGAGGTCAGCCGGAGGGGCGGTGTCGGGAATGGTCACGGTTGGTTTGGTGTCAGCCATGAGCGAAACCTAGTGCCAGTCGGGAACCTTTTCGTGACGCATCGCGCCGTTTCTCAGCGCGATCGTTTCATGAGAACGGTCCGCCACTCGCCATCAGCACGAACCTCGGTCCGAAGAGCACCGGTCTGCTCGAACGACTCAATGACTGTCTCGACCTGCTCCCCAAGTAGTCCGCTCAACACCAGAACACCCTCGGGTTTAGTTACCTGCACCAATGCCGCTGCCATCGAAGACAACGTGGCCGCTCCAATGTTGGCGAAAACAACATCGAACCTCGTTGGGTCGAGTTCATCAATCGTTGCTGTCGACACCTCTACAAGGTCAGCAACATTGTTCGAGAGTGCGTTGTCGAGCGTCGCAACGATCGCGTCGGCAGCAATGTCCGTAGCCACAACCGTGGTTGCGCCACGACGCGCTGCAGCAATCGCCAGCACTCCACTTCCGCAGCCGATGTCGGCCACCGCGCATCCCGGAGTCACAAGGTCGACAACCGCCTTGAGGCACATCCGGGTGGTTTCGTGCGACGCGCTTCCAAATGCATGTCCCGGATCAATCACCAACACCAAGTCGCTCTCGGCAACATCGCTCGGCGTCTCTAACCACGGTGGCACGATCACGATCGAACCGATTCGCCACACCTGCGCATGATCACGCCATGCATCGAGACCCTCGTCGGCAGCAACGGGTTCGGCGGTTGGTGCCCATCGCTCGGCCAGCACCTCAAGTGCTTGTTGCGCAATGGTTCTCTCACAACCAATGCGGAGTTCAACAGCGCCATCAGGAAGTGGTTGCTCCTCGATGCCGCTCACGCCCAAGTCCCACACAAGTCCAGAAACGAGATCGACGTCGCCAGGGTCGACGACGACAACGATCGACATCCATTCAGTCACGAATCGACTCCAAACGGAGAGCCGTCGCAACGATCCACCGTTGCAAATGTGCTCACCGGTTCACGGCGCAATTTGGTTGGTTGATGAACGGGATGCCCAAGCATCATCACACCAGCAAGCGCAAGGTTCTCGGGGACGTTCAGGAGTTCGCGCACTTCCGGTTCAACTCGCGCGTGCATCGTTGTGATCACGCCACCAAGTCCTTCGGAACGGGCGGCGAGCACGATGTTCCACATGAATGGATAGATCGAAGCACCGCCAACCATCGTGTAGCGATCAAGATCGCGATCAGTGGCGACAAGGCGTTCGAGATCCCCGAAGATTGCCAAGATCACCGGCGCACGAAAAGTGGTCTCCACCGAACTGCGAACCATCTCGTCGTACTCACCAAGTCGTCGTCCGGTTTCCACCGCTCGGTCTTCGGCATCGCGATCCCCAATAGGGGCCCACGGAGTAATGCCAGCAACGGACTGCGCGAAATAGTCGCGCCAGGGTCCGATGTAGAGGTCGCGCATTGCTGTTCGCACGGACGGGTCTTGCAAAACCACGACCTTCCACGCCTGGCGGTTACCGCCATTGGGGGCGAACCGCGCGTGATCCAAAATCCGGGCAACAACCTCGTCGTCCACTGATTCGTCAGTGAACTCTCGGACCGAACCCGTTCCTCGAATTGTTGCAACCAGATCCACTGCGTCCTCCGTCATGATTCGGCCATTAGCGAACCGAGGACGGGCAGGTTGTCACCGGCCGAGGTACTCGTCGCGGATCTGTTGCTTGTAGAGCTTGCCGGTTGGCAATCGGGGCAGCTCGTCGCGGAAATCAAAAATGCGCGGAACCTTGAATCCAGCAAGGTGTTCGCGGGCGTACGCGCGCAGAACCTCAACGGTGGCATCGTCTGCGGCGATACCGGGCTCGAGTTGCACAACCGCGTGCACGTACTCGCCGAACTCGGGATCGGGAAGTCCAAAGACGGCAATGTCGGCAACGTCAGGATGCATGATCAGCGCTGACTCGATTTCAGCGGGGTAAATGTTCACGCCGCCCGAAATGATGGTGAACGCACGCCGGTCAGTGAGGTAGAGGAAGCCGTCCTCGTCGAGATATCCAATGTCACCAAGCGTCATCCAGTTATCACGGTGAGGATGCCGGCTGTTCTTCGTCTTTTCCGGATCTCCGTGATATTCGAAATTTGCTTGGGGTTGTTCGAAATAGACGAGACCAGTTCCACCGGCTTCGAGTTCGTTTCCTTCATCGTCGCAAATGTGCGGGATGCCGTTAATCGGCTTACCGACCGAACCCGGGTGCGCCAGCCACTCCTCAGACGTTAGGAATGTCATTCCGGTGCCTTCGGTGCCTGCGTAGTACTCGCTCACGATCGGGCCAAGCCATTCGATCATTTGTCGTTTGGCCTCGGGCGGACACGGTGCTGCGGCATGCACCATCAACTGAAGACTCGACAAGTCGTATCGAGACTTAACCTCATCGGGAAGCGCCAGCATTCGCACCATCATCGTGGGCACTACCTGTGCGTGTGTCACCGAATCACGTTCGACGACACGCAAGAACTCTTCGGCATCGAACTTTTCGAGCACAACAACCGTGCCACCGATTTCGTGCACACCACACGACCAAATAATTGCTGCCGAGTGATACAGCGGCGCCGGGCACAAGTAGATCGACTCAGAGTTCATCCCCAGCATGAACTGCAGGAGCAACGAAATCGTTCCGCCCTGGCCATCATCAATCGTTCGATCGGGAAGCTCGCGTTTAATTCCCTTCGGCCGACCGGTCGTGCCTGAGGAATAGAGCATGAAGTCGCCACGAGGTTGTTCAGCAAAGACTTCATCGCTCGCCGCGGCAATCGCATCTTCGTAGGACTCGAAACCATCGACGGTTCCGTCCATCATCAACCGAACCTGACAATCCGGGATGAACTCCAGCATCTCGGTCGCAACCTTCGACTGTTGCGTCGTCGAGATGAATGCTTTCGCGCCTGAATCGGTAATGAGGTATGCAGCTTCTTCAGCTTGCAGATAGCGGTTCACGGTGACGAGGTACATCCCGGAACGCAGCGCAGCCCAAGCGACTTCGAAGTAGCGAGGATGGTTCTCGGCAAACAACGCCACCATGTCGCCGGCGACAAGACCGCGGTCATGAAGTAAGCGAGCCAGTCGCCGCGAACGTTCATCGAGTTCGGCGTAGGTCACGACCGTTCCCGAAGATCCCATGATCACTGCGGGTTTATTCGGCGTTGTACGCCCGTACTCTCCCGGATACATAACTCCCCCTCGCCCGAACTGTCCT
>JBIIGP010000009.1:0-18809 GCA_044236415.1 Acidimicrobiales bacterium
CCAACGACCTGCGCTATCGCGACTTCCTTACCGTTGCGCTCGTCGTGCCCGAGAGCGCCGGTTTCCCCGACAATTGGATTTACATCCACTCTCCTGCGGTCATCGTCGGACGTATTCAGAATTTCAGTTCATGGTCGCCGTACATGGTGCAGGAAGGCCGCACTTGTCTTGGTCTCGAGTACTTCGTGTTCGAAGGCGACAAGCTCTGGAATTCACCCGATGACGAACTTGTTGCTCTCGCCACCCGGGAACTCGAAGCGATCGGACTGATCGAACCAGGCCGTGTTGAAGCTGGTTACGTCGTTCGTGTCCCGAAGGCCTATCCGTTCTATGACGAGCGGTATAAGGCAAATGTGCAACGCCTGCGCGAGTGGCTTGACGATTGCGCAACCAATGTTCATCCGGTTGGTCGTAACGGAATGCACCGCTACAACAATCAGGATCACTCGATGTACACCGCGATGCTCACAGTGGAAAACATCGTGAATGGCACCTCCTACGACGTCTGGGAAGTCAACGTGGAAGAGGAGTACCACGAGGAAAAGGCCCCAGCCGCAGGTTCAGGTGGCTCAGGGACGGGTCGAGATGCTCCGGTTATTGAGCGCGACGCCTACGACGCCGGACATCCCGTCCATCAGCCTCCGTCCTGACCCGACATGCCTACTGCGCCGTCAATCGGCGATATCTCAGCTCTCGCTCAAGACGCTGGCATCGAGAGAGTTCACGTTCTTGCGTGGCGAGATCTCGTCGACATCGAAGCCGGGGGTTCAGAACTCCATGCGGCCCGGGTACTTGCTCTCTGGGCCGAGGCCGGGCTCGACATCACGATGCGCACCTCCTATGCCCAGGGCCATCCGTATACCGGTACTCGCGACGGCTACCGAATCGTTCGCAAACACGGTCGCTTCATGGTGTTCCCCACAACCGTTGTCAGCGAATTGCTCGGGAGTTTGGGTCCCCGTGACGGGATTATCGAAATCTGGAACGGAGTTCCGTTTCTCACCCCGGTGTGGGCACGTGGGCCGCGGAGTACCTGGATCCATCATGTTCATCGCGACATGTGGGAAATGGTTCTCGAACCTGGCTTGGCGAAGGCTGGGAAGTTCTTTGAGCATCGCATCGCTCCCCCGCTGTACCGCCGGACGCCGATCGTCACGCTGTCGGAATCGAGTCGAACGGAAATCATTGAGTACCTAGGGCTTCCCGCCTCACGAGTCCGCGTTGTGCCACCGGGCATCGACGAGAAGTTTCACCCCCTAGGAAACAAGTCTGAAACTCCGCTGGTCGTTGCGGTAGGACGGCTTATGCCTTCGAAACGATTCGACGATCTCATTGCGACAATGGCAGAGGTTCGAGCTCTTGTGCCTACGACCGAACTCGTGATTGTCGGCGATGGGTACGAGCGTCCCGCTCTTGAAGCCCAAATCGCGTCACTCGGGGCACAATCATGGATCCGCTTGGCTGGTCGCGTGTCCGACGAAGAACTGCTTTCTCTCTATCGAAAAGCCTGGCTTGTTGCGAGCGCTTCAATCGCCGAAGGCTGGGGCATGACTCTCACGGAAGCAGCCGGATGTGGCACTCCTTCGGTGGCCACCGACATCGCAGGTCATCGCGACTCGGTCGCACCGAACCTCTCAGGACTGCTGGCGCGATCGCCGCGGGAATTCACCGAACAGGTCACGGCCGTCCTCACCAATCCTTCGCTGCGCGACCAACTCTCTGCCGGCGCACTCCAACACGCGGCAACTCTCACGTGGGCGGCTACTGCATTGGGAACGTTTACGCCGCTGGCCGAAGATGCGATTCGCCGCCAAAAGGGACGTCGTTAGTGGCTCCGCCAGTTGTACTGGTGCCCGGTTTTGCAACCTCCGCTGCACGAACATGGAGCGATAACGGATGGGTCGATCTCCTCGCCGATATGGGACGCACCGCGCTTCCACTCGATGTGCTCGGGTCTGGGACAGCAGAAAAGCCCCACTCGCCAGAGGACTACACGGAATTCGAACAGCATCTACTTGATCGATTCCCCGATGAACCAGTTGACGGAATCGGCTTTTCGCTCGGCGCTCGGACGCTTCTCGTGTTGGCTGCACTCCATCCCGATCGCTTCAACTCGCTGATCGTTGCCGGTGTGGGGCGAAACCTCTTTGAGCGAGACGGAACCGGTGAATCAATCGCGTCAGCAATTGATGGATCAGGCGATGCTGACGACCCGATTGTTCGCTATTTCGTTCAACTTGCTGAAGCTCCGGATCAGGACCCTCGAGCGCTCGCAGCATTCATGCGCCGCCCGAACGGGATCACGATGACGCCTGAGTTTCTGAGCACGATCACATGCCCGGTCCTTGTTGTCCTCGGCGACAAAGATTTTGCCGGGCCGGCCGATCCGTTGCTCGAAGCCCTGACCGACGCACGCCTCGTCACGTTGCGAAACGTTGATCATTTCGCAACGCCAAAGGATTTCGGCTTCATCGACGCTGCTCTCGAATTCCTCTCTTCGAGCAATTGACTGTGTCCGAATTCATCCTCGGAGTTGATCTCGACGGAGTATGTGGTGATCACGCCGAAGCATTTCGGAGGGTCGTTGCCGAGGAACGAGGAGTCGATCTGTCTTCGCTCCCTCCTCAGGAGTCGTGGGACTTCACCGAGTGGAATATGGACAGACCCGAATTCGAAAGGCTGCACCAGCTGGCGGTGGTTGAGCACCGCATGTTCCGGACGATGCCGGTCATCCCTGGGGCAGCGGAGACGCTCTGGCGTCTTTCCGACGCTGGTGTGTGGATTCGACTGATCACCCATCGCCTTTATACAAACTGGGGCCACGCTGTTGCTGTCGCCGACACCGTCGAATGGCTCGATCATCACTCGATTCCGTATCGGGATCTGTGCTTTCTCGGCGATAAGCCCCAAGTAGATGCCCATGCGTATGTCGACGACGCCCCTCACAATATTGAAGCGCTCCGATCGTCCGGTGCAGAGGCGGTGGTCTTTTCGCAGCGCTATAACTCCGAGGTTGCTGGACCAAGAGCGGCAGGCTGGTCGGAAGTTGAAGACTGGGTCCTCTCAGTGATGGCCGCTAGCGGCCACACCGTCCAGCCAACGATTCCTCTTGGTATCGATCGGTCGAGGGGTCCAGTAGGCGAGATTCGCTAGTCAGGGAAACTCCTTTGCTCCTGATTCGTGACTGATCGCCTCAGGAAAACCAAGATTCTGACGATTCACGCACTACCTTCTTGTCGCGGTTCAATCGTGCCGCAGATTCGGGCGGCAGAGTCCGAACTCAACCAACACAAGGAGCGTCCATGAGCGACACATCCCAAGGTCCGGGCTGGTGGCAGGCCTCGGACGGCAAGTGGTATCCCCCGGAGCAAGCCCCCGGCGCAACGCCTCAGCCAGCTGGCCCCCGTCTCGATGTCGGCGCAGCACTCTCCTACGGCTGGGAAAAATTCGTTGCCAACCTGAGCACGATGATCCTCATCGTCATCATTTTCTTCGGCGTGCAGTTTGTTTTCTCGATGCTCGTGCAATTCGTGCGTCCGAGCGGCCTGTTTAGCGGGCTTATCGTCACCGGCATCATCGTCGGAGTCGGCATCTTCATCGGGTTCATGGTCGAAGCAGGCCTCGTTCGCGCTGCTCTCGCAATCACCGATGGACGACCGCCCGAGGCAAACATGATGTTCTCGACAGAACGTCTTGCGCCATTTGCCATCGGAGCGATCCTCGTCGCGCTTCTGTCGTTTGTCGGCATTCTCGCATGCTGCATCGGCTACATCGTGGTTCGTCTGTTCCTTCTGTTCTGGGCCTTTTTTGTGCTTGACGCGAAGCGGAACAACGAGCCTGTTGATGCCATTAAGAACTCATTCAACCTTGTGAGCAAGAACGCTGGCGATGTACTGGTTTTCGCCATCGTTGTTGTGCTGATCAACTTGGTGACCTGTGGTCTCGCTATTGGTGTCACCGAAATTGCAATTGGCTATGCCTATCGTCAACTCAACGGCGATACCGTCGCCGCCTGATAGTTCCTGCAAAAACGCTAGAGGCCCCCGTCGATGACGGGGGCCTCTTCGTGTACAAGGAGCGATTGCGAGTCAGCGCAGAGGCACTGCAGAGGGGTCGACTGGAGACGGGAGCATGGTTTCGCCCATAAGCCAGGTATCAACCGCCGCAGCCACAGAACGGCCCTCGGCAATAGCCCAAACGATGAGGCTCTGACCACGACCCATATCGCCGGCAACAAATACGCCGTCGACATTGGTCGACCATGAATCGTCCCGAGCGACGTTGCCACGGACATCGAGGTCGACGCCAAGCTGCTCAAGAACGCCTCCGCCCTCCGGCCCGACAAAGCCCATGGCAAGGAAAACCAGATCGCAGGGAATCTCAAACTCTGAGCCCTCTACCGGAACAAAGGTAGGTCGGCCATCAACAACCTCTGAGGCAACTTCGACAGCGCGAAGACCCGTGAGTTTCCCACTGGAATCGCCAAGGAATTCGAGCGTATTCACTGCATACACACGCTCGCCGCCTTCTTCGTGGGCAGAGGAGGTGCGGTACACGATTGGCCATGTTGGCCACGGATTCTCTGCCGGACGGGACTCAGAGGGTCGAGGCATGATCTCGAATTGATGAACCGAAGTCGCGCCTTGTCGATGTGACGTTCCAAGGCAATCGGCGCCGGTATCGCCACCACCAATGATGACGACCCGCTTACCTTCGGCGTGAATAGGGCTGCGATCAAGATCGCCTTCCTGCACACGGTTGGCAAGGGGGAGGAACTCCATCGCCTGATGAATGCCGACGTACTCGCGACCGGGGATCGTGAGGTCACGCGCTGCGGTTGCACCTCCGGCCAGAACAACTGCATCGAACTGCTCTCGAAGCTGTTCGCCGGTGATATCTACGCCAACATTCATATTGCAGCGGAACTCAACACCTTCGGCTTCAAGCTGAGCCAAACGACGATCAAGGTGTTGCTTCTCCATTTTGAATTCTGGAATGCCATAACGCAGAAGGCCGCCAGGACGGTCGGCCCGCTCAAAAACAACCACATCGTGCCCTGCACGCGCCAACTGTTGTGCGGTGGCCAGCCCAGCAGGCCCAGAACCGACGACAGCGACGCGACGGCCAGTCCGAAGCTCCGAACGCTGTGGCTCGATCCATCCCTCAGACCAAGCGCGATCGATGATTTCGACCTCAACCTGCTTAATGGTCACAGGATCTTGATTGATGCCAACGACGCATGCTGCTTCACAAGGTGCCGGGCAGAGCCGACCTGTGAATTCAGGAAAGTTATTGGTTGCGTGCAAGCGATCGATGGCGTCTCGCCAGCGATCTCGAAACACCAGATCGTTCCAGTCGGGAATCAGATTTCCGAGTGGACATCCGTTGTTGCAGAACGGGATACCGCAGTCCATGCATCGGCTGGCCTGTTCGCGAACCTTGGCGATCGGAAAGTCTTCGTAGACCTCTTTCCAATCTCGCAGGCGAACGGGAACCTCTCGCCGAGACGGAAGTTGGCGGTCGTGCTTCATGAATCCGGTTGAATCACCCATGTCGTTGTCCTCTCACCCTCGGGCAGCGGCCATGACCGCATCGATGGGATCAGTGCCCTCAGCGAGCGCCTTGCGTTCTGCTTCAAGCACTCGTTTGAAATCTTTTGGCATGACCTTGACGAACTTGGAACTGCTCTCCGCCCATGATTCGAGCATTGATTCCGCCACAACGGAACCAGTCTCGTGACGGTGCTTTTCGATTCGATCTTGCAGCCATTCGAGATCTCCAGCATCGGGTCGATCGAGATCAATCATCTCGGGGTTGACCCGCAGCAGGAATGTGTTGTCGGGGTCATAGACGAACGCCATTCCGCCGGACATACCGGCACCAAAATTGCGTCCGGTAGGACCAAGCACCACAACCCGTCCACCTGTCATGTATTCACAGCCATGGTCGCCGACACCTTCGACTACTGCAGTTGCACCGCTGTTACGAACACAGAAGCGCTCCCCGACTATGCCGCGTAGGAACATCTCGCCCTGCGTCGCTCCGTAGAGGACGACGTTACCGGCGATGATGTTGTCTTCGGCTGCGAACGTGGCGCTCTTCGATGGACGCACAACAATGCGGCCTCCCGAGAGACCCTTGCCCGTGTAGTCGTTGGCATCGCCTTCCAGACGAAGAGTGATTCCCTTCGGGAGGAATGCTCCGAAACTCTGCCCGGCAGATCCCTCGAAAGCGATCGTGATCGTGTCATCGGGGAGACCTTCGCCACCGAATCGACGAGTCAACTCCGACCCAAGCATCGTGCCGACTGTTCGATTGACATTCCTGATCGGCGAGGCGATCTCCACTCGCTCACGGCGATCAAGAGCCGGGGCGGCCTGGCGAATG
This sequence comes from Acidimicrobiales bacterium, assembly GCA_044236415.1. Lineage (GTDB taxonomy): Bacteria > Actinomycetota > Acidimicrobiia > Acidimicrobiales > Acidimicrobilacustridaceae > Acidimicrobilacustris. The sequence continues at coordinate 6,388 of JBIIGP010000009.1, forward strand.
AGCTCGTTGTCGAGGGCAAGGTCAAGCCCGTGGTCTTGGGTTGAGATGCAGCGACGACTGGCTCCTTCGGGAATCTCAGGGAGATAGAGGATCGGAGAAAGATCGAGACCAGAGGCCTTCCAATGTTCGACAGCCTGTTTCGAATCGATGAGTTCAACTTGCCCAACGGCTTCATCGAGGGTGCGGAACCCAAGCGAAGCAAGCAGTTCGCGAACTTCCTCAGCAATGAACTCAAAGAAGTTCACGACGAACTCTGGTTTGCCGGAGAAGCGGGCCCGAAGTTCCGGGTTCTGTGTTGCAACTCCAACCGGGCATGTATCGAGATGACAAACGCGCATCATGATGCAGCCTGAAACAACGAGTGGAGCAGTTGCGAAGCCAAATTCTTCGGCGCCGAGTAGCGCAGCGATCACAACGTCACGGCCGGTCTTCAGCTGACCATCAACTTGAACGACGATTCGATCGCGAAGGTTGTTCAGCAACAATGTTTGCTGCGTCTCGGCGAGACCCAACTCCCAAGGAGCTCCTGCGTGCTTGAGCGACGTGAGCGGTGAGGCACCAGTGCCACCGTCGTGTCCGGAGATGAGCACAACATCAGCATGGGCCTTCGACACGCCTGCAGCGACGGTACCGACGCCAACCTCGGAAACCAGCTTGACGTGAACTCGTGCCTCGTTATTTGCGTTCTTCAGATCGTGGATGAGCTGCGCCAAGTCCTCGATCGAATAAATATCGTGATGGGGAGGCGGCGAAATCAGTCCTACGCCTGGAGTCGAATGACGCGTCTTCGCGACCCATGGATACACCTTGTGACCTGGGAGCTGACCGCCCTCGCCGGGCTTGGCGCCCTGAGCCATTTTGATCTGCAGATCATCAGCATTGACGAGGTACTCGCTCGTGACACCGAAGCGACCAGAAGCAACTTGCTTGATCGCGGAACGTCGAGAATCTCCATTTGGCAGCGGGATGAAGCGCTCGGCGTCTTCTCCGCCCTCACCAGTATTCGATTTGCCACCGAGGCGATTCATCGCAATGGCGAGGTTCTCATGGGCTTCAGCAGAGATCGAGCCGTATGACATTGCACCAGTAGAGAAGCGCTTCACAATCTCGGAGATGGGTTCGACTTCATCAATCGAAACCGCCGGCCGGGCACCAACGCGAAGATCGAAAAGTCCGCGCAAGGTGGCGAGATTCCTGGACTGATCATCAACGCGAGAGGTGTATTCCTTAAAGACGTCATAACGACCAGAACGCGTTGAATGTTGAAGCTTGTAGACCGTCTCGGGATTGAAAAGGTGGTACTCCCCTTCTCGGCGCCACTGATACTCGCCACCCACCTCAAGGGAACGATGAGCTCGCTGCGTTGGATTCTCAGGATTCGCGAGGCGATGACGCGTAGCAACCTCAGCTGCGATCTCATCGAGACCAATGCCGCCGAGACGACTTACCGTGCCGGTGAAGTATTCGTCGACAAGCTCGTGCGAGAGACCAACCGCTTCGAAAATCTGTGCACCGGTGTATGAGGCCACTGTGGAGATGCCCATTTTGGACATGACCTTCAGAACACCCTTGCTCGAGGATTTGATGTAGTTACCAATCGCCTTGATTGGATCGTGCATCTCTGTGCGATCTTCAGCGATGAGGTCTTCGATCGTCTCGAACGCGAGGTATGGATTGATGGCTGCAGCGCCGTAACCGATCAGGAGACACATGTGATGCACCTCTCGGGCGTCGCCAGCTTCGACGATCAAACCAACTCGTGTGCGTGTCTTCTCGCGGATGAGGTGGTGGTGAACAGCACTTGTAAAGAGCAACGACGGAATCGGAGCCATTTCAGCGTCAGCGCCGCGATCGGAAAGGACAAGCATGGTTGCCCCGGCCTCGATCGCGTCCGACGCAAGGCGTCGAACATTATTGAGTGCCTTCGCAAGACCCTCGCCCCCAGCAGCAACCGGATACAAACAAGGGATGACCACGGTGCGGAAGTCGGAGACTCCTTCGTGATCGGCAATGTGAACCAGTGTGCGCAGTTCGTCGTTGTCGAGGATCGGACGTTCAATAACAATCTGACGGCACGAAGACGGCTGCGGATTGAGCAGGTTCCCTTCGGGTCCAAGCGTTCCACTCACAGCAGTCACGAGCTCTTCACGGATGGCATCAAGAGGCGGGTTCGTGACCTGTGCAAAGAGCTGAGCGAAATAGTCGAACAACAAACGCGAACGCGATGACAGCACAGCAATAGGGGTATCGGTGCCCATTGAACCGATTGGTTCAAGCCCGTTCTTCGCCATCGGCTCAAGGATGAGCTTCATCTCTTCGTTCGTGTAACCGAACAGCTGCTGCCGCTTCACGACTGCATCGTGAGCAATAAGCGTGTGAGGCTGCGATGCGAGCGACTGAAGCTCAATCTGGTTCGACGCGAGCCATTCCCCATAAGGGTGCTGCTCGGCGAGGTGGCTCTTGATTTCCTCATCGTCGATGATTCGGCCTTGAGCCGTGTCGACAAGGAACATCCGACCGGGACGGAGACGGCCTTTTTGAACAACCCGTGCCGGATCTACATCGATGACTCCGACCTCTGACGCCATAATCACGAGATCATCGGCCGTCACCCAATAGCGAGATGGACGCAGTCCGTTTCGATCGAGCACTGCGCCGATAACGGTGCCATCGGTGAAAGCGATTGACGCGGGCCCGTCCCACGGTTCCATCAACGACGCGTGGTAGCGATAGAAATCGCGCTTTGCTCTCGGCATCGAAGGCTGATGTTCCCAAGCCTCGGGGACCATCATCAACACCGCGTGCGGAAGTTCGTAGCCACCCATATGCAGGAGTTCTAGAACCTCGTCGAAGGTTGCGGAATCCGAAGCACCGGGCGAACAGATTGGGAAGATTCGATCGAGGTCGCCTGGAAGGAGATCGGATTGAATCAGAGCTTCACGAGCTCGCATCCAATTACGATTGCCCTGAACAGTGTTGATTTCTCCGTTGTGTGCGATGAAGCGGAATGGATGGGCCAACGGCCATGACGGGAACGTATTCGTCGAGAACCGTGAGTGAACGAGCGCGAGAGATGATTCGACTCGGGGATCGTTGAGATCAGTGAAGAACTGGCCGAGTTGGGTGGTGGTGAGCATGCCCTTGTAAATGAACGTGCGACTCGACAATGAAGGGAAATACACGCCACCTTCAGAAACAGTTCCAAGTTCGATTTCAGAACGCTTACGCGCCAGGTACACACGGCGATCTAGAGCCAGGCCTTCGAGACCCGCTCCTACAACAAATGGTTGAAAGAACGAAGGCTCGACACTCTTGGCCATCGAGCCGATCATTGAGTCGTCTACTGGCACTTCGCGCCAGCCAAGAATCGTTAGACCTTCTTCTGTGAAGATCCGCTCGATGGCATCGCGTGCAACAGCTGCCTCGGAGGCTTCTGAGGGAAGGAAGGCCAGACCTGTCGCGTAGTGACCTTCCTCCGGAAGGTCGAACGGCAGAACCGCTCGGAAGAATGTGTCGGGAATCTGGATGAGGATGCCCGCACCATCTCCAGTGTTCACCTCGGCACCAGCCGCGCCACGGTGGTCCATATTGCAAAGCGCGCCTAGGCCATGGCGGACGATCTGATGGCTGCGCTCGCCCTTCATATGGACGACAAAGTTGACGCCGCAGGCGTCGTGTTCAAATCGGGGGTCGTAGAGACCCTGTGCACTGGGGAGCCCAGAGGGGCGAAGTGAGGACATGCGTCTTCCTGCGTTGCGTGGATCGGCAGGTCTGCCTCGGCGAGGCGGAACCTGGGGGGATAACACGCTCACGATGGGGACGACGCTGGCCCCGGAGCGGAGTTCAAATTGTACACGGCTAGAGGCTGACGTCTTCAGTCCGAGACGCCGAGTGCAGGTCGGTAGCAGGACGAGGCCCCAGCCCCACCGGTAGGGTCACATGCTGTGGAACGCCCGGACTCAAACCCTCGTCGCCATCTCAACGACCTCGCCGAGTTTGTTTCGGCCTCACCTTCGCCCTTCCACGCCGCCTCGGAGGCCTCACGACGGCTTTCTGAGGCCGGGTTCGCCCCAGTGAACGAGGCCGATCCTTGGCCGAGCACTCCGGGTTCGTATTACCTGCAGCGAGGCGGCGCCTTGGTTGCTTGGTCGACTGCCGGAAATCACCACCCAAGCGCCGGCTTTCGTTTGGTCGGCGCCCACACTGATTCGCCCAACCTTCGCCTACGACCTCGTCCCGACCACCAATCGGCGGGCATGGCTCAACTCGGTGTCGAGATTTACGGCGGCGCCCTCCTAAATTCGTGGCTGGATCGAGACCTCGGCCTCTCCGGACGAATCTCGGTTCGATCGAAGTCGAACGACACGTCAACGGTTCTGTTCCGCTGTGACGAACCGCTCCTCCGAGTCCCACAGCTTGCGATTCATCTCGACCGATCAATCATGACCGAAGGGTTGCGGCTCGATCCGCAGCGCCACCTCCAGCCTGTGTGGAGTTCAGCGCCGCAGAGTGCTCCCGAATTTCGCACGTGGCTTAGCGAGCGAATCCAAGTTCCAGTTGGAGAGATCCTCTCCTGGGATCTCATGACCCACGATCTCACCCCTCCAGCGATTCTCGGTGTTGACGAGTCACTGTTCGCATCGGCCCGACTCGACAACCTCCTCTCCTGCCATGCAGGCGTAATCGCTCTCTTGAATTCTTCTCTTGAATCGCCTTTCGTTCCCATACTTTGCCTTTTTGATCATGAAGAGGTTGGAAGTCAGTCCGCGAGTGGTGCGGCGGGCCAACTTCTACCAACCGTTCTAGAGCGAATCGCTCTCTCCGGAGATTGCACCCGAGACCAATGGTTTGCTGCGTTGGCGTCTTCGGTCTGCATTTCCGCTGACGGGGCACACGCGACTCATCCCAATTGGCCCGAGCGTCACGAGCCTGATCATCCCGTTCTCATCGATGGTGGTCCGGTACTCAAGTGGAACGCCGATGCGCGTTATGGAACCGATTCACCAGGCGCTGCCTATCTACTTTCACTCGCCAGAGAAACGGACATTCCGACGCAAACCTTCGTCTCGCGCAACGACATGCCCTGCGGTTCAACAATCGGTCCGGTAACGGCGGCCCGCCTTGGTATCACCACAGTCGATGTTGGCGTCGCCCAGTTGTCGATGCATTCGGCTCGCGAACTCACTGGCGTTCTTGATCCAGCACGCTTTGCAACTCTGCTTGGGTCATTTCTCTCCAGTCCCCGAACGGCATCCTGATCGTTGGAACTGCAGGATGCATGTCGAGTGCTCGGAGTTGCGGTTGGCGATTCCGAGAAAGAGGTCAAAGACGTCTTTCGCGCTCTCATGCGACTGCATCACCCGGATCTCGCCGCATCGCGAGCAAGCATTGCACCCAAGGTCATCGATCCATCTCTCCTCACTGAGGCCTACTCAGTTGTGCTCGAATCGATACAGACATCACCCGATGGCCTTGTTCCGCTGCTGAGCCACCAGCCAACGCCTCTTCTTCCTTCACCTTCGGCGTATCCGCCCCTCGTCGCTGAACACGATGGCGACACCATTTGGATCGAGGCTCCACCAGACGAGGCCTACCAACGCCTCCTCGATGCGGCTGCGACACTCGGAGGCATTGGACATGTCGACCGAAATCTCGGTCTCCTCGAAGTCATCGTGCGATTCGAAGGCGGCCCCTCTTGCTCTGTACTCATGACCCTCCAGGGTCGGGCGCACGGCACAGACGTGTTCTGTGAAATGGAGTCAATCGAGGCCGACCCGACGCCATCGATTCGCCCGGTTCTCGAATCCCTTGTGGAGCAGCTCGCGTCTCGTACCTGAGCATCCGCGCCACCACGTCCTTACGCCGCGAAAATGACTGGCTCGTGCGCAAAGAAGGAGTGGGAACCTTGGCAGTCAACAGCCAGTCTTGGATGCTCGACTCCATCGCCTTCCACCACGATTTCCAAGAGCGGTTGCTGGGCCCCGAGGGTCTCGTCGCAGTTCGTGATCGGGCAGTTCAACTCTGGGATGGAGTCGATCCAGTCGTCCATTCCTATCTTGCAGCGATCGTGGTCTCTTCACCAGAAGATTGGTATCGCGCCTGTGAGGACACTCATCTGGTTGATTGGTATCGAGTGCTGATGGCTCCGTGGCTTACACCCACTCGGTCGATTCAAGGACCTGACGCACTCCGCCGCGGACTCCCCCACCTTGGGTGGCACGCGACCGAATCTCGGCGTCTCGCACGTGGTCGAGAACTGCTCACTCTTGCCGAACGGCACCTCAGCACTGCGGCACTTGATCGCCTTCTTGTTCGATTTGGTTGGGGCCATAAAGGTTGGCTCGACCTCGACGATGTCACTGGCGCCCTCGACAGAATGCGAAAGCTCGACCCGCGCAAATTTCGCGAACATCCTGAATTGGTCGCGGTCGTTGAAAACGCCTTCGAGGTTTTCGAGTCAGCGGCAACCAAACCCGATCACGTCCTGCTCATAGTTTCCGACTGATCAGCCGTAAACCCTATTACGCCGCAAGTCCGCTGATCACGGCTCGCGCATCGGGCTGCAGATCTAAAACATCAGCACCCCCAGATGTTCGGCGTGGCGTCACCGGGAGAACAACCATTTCCGGCGTTGCGTCTTTCAGTGCCCATGCCAGACCAATGGCATCGGTGTAGGAGAACGTAGAACCACGCTTCATGCCCGCACCGAGCGAACCAGGAATAGCGGACAGTTGGAACGGATTGCGCTCTCCGGCGACCTCACTCATAAGTGCAGTGAGGAAAACTCGTTGACGTTCGGTGCGTCCGATATCAGCGGTGCCATCGACACGCCATTTACCATTCACCATCTCGGTGTAATACCGGCTTCGCACATAGGCCAGCGCCTGGGCGCCGTTGAGATGATTCGGCCCAGAGTTCGCAATTGAAAGTCCGGACTGATCGTCGACGGCTGGGTACGGGAAATCGATCGTGATCCCTCCGACTGCATCAACAAGTTTCCCGAAACTCACAAAATTGATTTCCAGATACTGATCCACCGGGATTCCGATCGCTTCGACGGCTGAGATCAAGTTCGAGGGCCCTGACGCGAAGGTCGAATTGATGCGCCCTTTCTGACCCGTAGCCGGATCAGTCACCCAAAGGTCACGAGGAATTGAAGTCAACCGCGTGGTTGAACCATCGACGTGAAGGACCATGATCGTGTCTGTTCTCGAGCCCGAAACCTCCCCTGAAAGAAACGCTCCCGAGTTTGGATCGTTGCTCTCGATACCGGCTCGTGAATCGGTACCGACGATGAGGTAATTCGTGCCCGATCGAGACCCACGCGGCGATAAGACCGCCGAAACGTTCACAGTGGGTATCTTCGAAAATTGTGACCAACCGAAAGCAAAGCAACCAACGGGTATGAGAATCACCAACGCGATCAAGCAAAGAAAGATCGTCCTCTTTCTCAGCCTCCGCTTGCGTGAATCACGTCGAGCAACAGCGTTGCCTCCAGTCCTGCCGCTTCCTAGACCCTCACTAGCGAAGCCCGGATCCGAAGGAGCTGCGCCTGTTGAACTTCGTCCCAGCACCGGACGCGCTGGCAAACCGGTCTTGGAATTCACAACCGGTGGATTCTCCGATGACGATCGACCCAGAATCCTCCGACCTGACCCGTCCCGGTCAGTCATGGGAATCTGGTCCAGAGATACGCATGACGAAAGAGTAGGACCACTGCAATCGTTGCTGTGGTCGGCCCCGATCAACGAGTCAGCACTTCGCAGTCGGTATCCTCCAGCGCGTGAACGAAGACGTCATTATCGTCGGAGCTGGACTTGCCGGATTGGCCTGTGCCCGCACCTTGACTGCCGCCGGTATTGGCGTTCAGGTCATTGAGGCCTCCGACGACGTGGGTGGTCGAGTTCGTTCCGACCACGTCGACGGCTTCACTCTTGATCGTGGTTTTCAGATTCTGCTCACTGCGTACCCAGAGTTGTACCGCTGGTTCGATCTTGATCAGTTCGACCTTCGAAAGTTTCAGCCCGGTGCCACGATTTGGACTGGCCGAGGGTTCTGCACCGTTGGTGATCCGCTTCGGAGCCCGCGTGATCTCCCTTCAACGGTCTTCGCACCGATCGGTTCAATCCCCGACAAGTTGCGACTCCTCAAGTTGATTGCCTCGGTCCGCCGTGGCTCGGTTCCGGATCTGTTGCGACGCAAAGAATCGTCGACCCGGGCGAGGTTGCAGAACTTCGGATTTTCCACTCGCATCATCGAGAGATTCTTTCAACCCCTCTTCGCCGGGATTCAACTTGATCCCGATCTGGAAGTTTCCTCACGTAGGTTCGATGTCATTCTCCGCATGCTCGCGGTGGGAGAAAGCGCTGTGCCCGCCGATGGCATGGGCGCATTGTCAAAGGAATTGGCGTCGGGCCTCCATGAACGCTCCGTTCGATGCAATGAGGGCGTACGAGAGGTCAACGAAAAAGCCGTCATCCTTGAAAGCGGCGAGGAACTCACTGGCAGGGCGGTCGTCGTTGCAACCCAAGGTCCCTCCGCTTCCAAACTCCTCGGACTCCCCGACCCCGGCTCACGTCCTGTCGCTGCTATCTGGTTTGACTCGACTGCAGCTCCAATACACAACCGGCACATCCTGCTCGATGGTGCGCAATCGGGGCCGATGAAGAATCTCGCGGTGCTAAGCGATGTTGCGCCGAGCTACGCCCCTCCCGGTAAGACTCTCTGTGTCGCCGCTGTGCCCGGACTCTCTGCGCTCGATCCGCATCTCGAGGTTGAGGTCCGCAAGCAACTCGCTACATGGCATCCCGAGGCACGCTCATGGGAAACCATCAGAGTCGACGTGATCTCCCATGGCCAGCCGCTGCAACTTCCCCCACTCGACCCGCGTCGTTCGGTGCGCTTAGGAGCAGGACGTTACGTCTGCGGAGATCACCGAGACACTGCCTCTATCCAGGGCGCTCTGTTCTCTGGGCGCCGAGCAGCGGCAGCAGTGCTCGCCGATCTGCAATCCTCACATACGAGTTAGCGCGAATCGTTTAGCTGCCTTCGATTGCTTGGATCTTTCCCGAATCGATTGCCGCTCTTAGCTGGGCGTGATCTCTTTCGGTCTGATCGGCATAGTCCTTCGAGAACGACGCAATCGCCTTATCGAACGTGTCACCTTCACCCAGGTAGGCGCTGATGGCTATCGGGTCTCCGGTTCGAGCATGGGCGCGTGCCAAGGTTCGTCCGCAGACTCCGGCGTAACTCGAAAGTATCGATGGTGTCATTGAAGCAACGACGGCTGAACCCTTCATATCTCGAAGTTGACGGATGTAATAGTGACGCTCGCGGAACTTCGTCCAACCCAAGAACATGTCACTTGCGGCCTGCAAAAGCCTCTGACCTACAACGACGCGTTCGCCATGAGTGGAGTATTTACTCGCCCCAATCCATGGTTCAAGGACTGAGCGATTCGCTTCCTTGATCTGCAGAAAAAGCGGATCATCATCTTCTCGATCAGCAGTACACAGCGCGATCCAGCAATGGGTGCCAACGCTTCCGACTCCCACGACCTTCCGAGCAATGTCGATGATCTCGAATCGCTCGAGAAGAAGCTTCTTGTCCTCTTGAAGCGTCGCCTTGTAACGATTCAGCACGGTTTGCACTGCGTGATAGGTCGTGATGTCAGGCAGGTGTTCGACGATTGGCGGATTGTCCACGATGACTCGGCGACCATCAACCACTTGGGTCAACTTGTCCAACGCCTGCAACGTGGTGTGACGACGTGCCTTCTCAACAAGTTTCGCAGACCCCTTCTGTGCCTCTGTTGGCAACATCGGGATGATCTCGTCAACATCGACTTTTGCGTACCAGACGTCAAGCTGCGTCTGGTCGGCGAGAACTGCCATCCAGGCGCGGTATGCCGACACGCTTTCCAATGTGGCGGCTTTCGCTTGTTCGGCAGAGAAACCGTTATCTCGAGCGGCGAGCTCAACGCTTGCGGCGAGGCGCTTTACGTCCCATTCCCACGGACCCGGCAGCGTTTCATCGAAGTCATTGAGATCGAAAAGCAGGTTGCGCTCGGGAGAGGCGAAGAGGCCGAAGTTCTGAAGATGTGCATCGCCACATACCTGGACATCAAGACCTGTGTTCGGCGTGCCAGCAAGATCGGCAGCCATGATTGCTGCAGCACCTCTATAAAAGGTGAATGGCGAGGCCACCATGCGTCCCCAGCGGAGAGGAACGAGATCAGGGAAGCGACGACGATTTTGATCCTCGAGAACCGCAAATGGGTCGCGGCGAGTCGGTGGAGGAACCCAACCAGCATGTGACGAACGCTGCGTGACCTTGCGTCGATCGCGACCGAGCTGACGACGCTCGGCTCGCGTCATGAGTTCTCCGCCTGTATGCATGAGCGGTCCAAGCTCAGGCGGGGCACCAGCAATGACGACATCATCGGAAGACATGGCGTCACCGTACTTGCGCCTCCACCGTGATGGAGGGGTTCTGTGATTGTGTAGGTTCGGGACATGAGCGAGATGGAAGTACTCACCTGGTCGATGTTCGGAGAGGCCTCACACGAATTGGCCCGCTTGATCGATGACGATGGCTTCCGGCCTGATCTCATCCTTTCGATCGCCCGTGGCGGACTTCCGATCGGTGGAGCGCTCTCGTATTCACTCGGGATCAAGAACACGCACGTAATGAACGTGGAGTACTACACGGGCAAGGGCGAGCGTCTGGAGTTCCCTGTGATCCTTCCGCCGCCGCTAACACTTGTGGACATTGAATCGGCGAAAGTCCTGATCTGTGACGACGTCGCCGATACTGGCCATACGCTGAAAATGGTCGTCGAGTATGTGGCATCACAGGTTGGCGAAGTCCGCACTGCGGTCGTGTACCAAAAACCTGAATCAGTGATCGACTGCGATTACGTCTGGAAGCACACCAACGACTGGATCGATTTCCCATGGTCGACGAAAGCCGCTCTCGTGAATCCACACGAGTCCGACATACACGACTGACGAGTTAACGCTCTTCTCGTTCGTAGGGTTTCCCGAGCGCTGCCGGAGCTCCGAGTTGGCGTCGCGCCGCTGAATTTGAAACAACGACGAGAACCACGATTGTCATCACGTAGGGCAGCGAATCAAGAAAGAGCTGAGGGATTTCGACTCCCCTGGCTTGCAACGTGTAGCGAAGGCTCGACAGGCCTCCGAACAGGTATGCGCCTACCAACATGAGATCTGGACGCCAGAATCCGAAGATGACCAGCGCTAGAGCGATCCATCCTTGACCGAGCGTCATTCCATTTTGCCAAGTTGGCAGGATCGAGAGCGAGAAGCACGCACCCGCGATTCCTGCAAAAGCTCCGCCGGCGAGAACGTGTAGATATCTTGATCGTTGAACGGCGACGCCTACTGAATCTGCAGTCTGTGGTGATTCGCCTACTGCTCGAAGTTGAAGTCCCCATCGGGTTCGGAAAATGTAGATCGACGTGAGAACTACAAGCAGCCAGGAGATGTAGGTCAACAACGTTTGATTGAACAGGATTGGACCCAACACCGGAAGGTCGCCCCAGCCGAACAGATCCATCCTTCCGAACTGATTTGCCACCGGAGACTGACCGAGGTCCCAAAGTCCGGCGAGGTAGGAAGAAACACCTGCAACACCCGCAAAAATAGTCAACGCCAAACCTGAAATGATTTGGTTGACTCGCAAGGTGATGGTGAGAAATGCATGAATGAGGGCACCACCCGCAGCAAAAAGCATTGCTGCAAAAACTGCTATCGGCAGAACTAGACCGGCTGGGCCATCGATTGACGTCGCCACCCAACAAGCTCCGACCGCTCCGAGGAGCATCATTCCTTCAACACCAAGGTTGATGACTCCGGACCGCTCAGCAAGAATCTCTCCGAGGGCTGCGTAAACGAGTGGTGTCCCGTAATAAATGGCGGCGGCGAACACCACAATGAAGAGATTGTCGTTCATTATCACTGTGCACCAACCACGTTCGAGCCAACCCCACGAGTCCGAACGACGCGATAACGCATGAGCACTTCGCCACCAAGGGTGCAGAACAAAATGAGCCCTTCAAGAATCCCTACGAGACCTGAGGGGAAGTCTGGTCCCTGCAGTGCATAACCAGCATTCGTGATTCCGCCGATGATGATCGAAACAAAAATCACTGCGACCGGGTTCAGACGTGCGAGAGCCGCTACGACAATGCCGGCGTAGCCGAATCCTGACTGCTGCATACCCTTCGGGTCGAGGATGTGACGGAAGTTTCCGACCGACGCAGCGCCACCGAGCCCTGCGAGTGCTCCCGAAACAGCAGCAACGGCAACGATCACACGGCCTGGACGCATACCGGCGTAGCGAGCCGTCGTCGGTGCACCTCCAACGACACGCATTTCGTATCCGAATCGAGTCCGACGTTG
>JBIIGP010000154.1:0-5205 GCA_044236415.1 Acidimicrobiales bacterium
GTGCCGGGCTTCTTCTTTGGTCCGCTCGCAGGTGTGCTTGTCGATCGCTGGGACCGCAAGAAAGTCATGGTCTCTTGCGATATCGGTCGCGCACTCGTCATGGCATTGCTTCCCTTCGTGAGCGACGTCATCGGACTTGTGCTTGCGTCACTTGTGCTTGAAGTGCTCACGTTGTTGTGGGGGCCAGCAAAGGATTCAGAAGTTCCAAACCTTGTGCCTCGCGAACATCTCACAACCGCGAATTCACTTTCACTGGCTGCTGCCTACGGAACCTTCCCGTTCGCTTCGTTGTTGTTTGCATTGCTGGCTGGTTTGTCAGTGTGGATCGGACACATCCCAGGTTTGGGATGGCTCGAGAACAACCAAATGGCCTTCGCGTTTTATGTCGATGCCATGACGTTCATATTTTCGGCGTGGATGATCAGTCGGTTGGCCTTGCCAAAGCGCGAACGACGCGTGAAGTCCACGGCTGATGATGAACGTCGTGTCGACATAAAGGCCACGCTCGAAGAACTCCGCGAGGGCTGGAACGAAATCTGGAAGAACCACACCGTTCGTGCTGTGAACTTGGGTCTTGCTACCGGTCTCATCGGTGGCGGCATGCTCATCCCGCTCGGAGCGGTGTTTTCTACCGAAGTCCTTGATGCTGGTGCCGCGGGTTACGGATTGTTCACAACCTCACTTGGTTTCGGCGTTGCCATCGGTGTGGTTGGCGTGTCGGTGTTCCAGAAGCGATTGCCACAAACCACAACGTTCACCGCTGCGTTGTTCGCTGCCGGCATTTCGTTGTTCTGTGCCGCGTCTTCTTCCTCATTGTGGGCTGCGGTGATTTTTGTTGGTCTGATGGGTATTGCCGTCGGTCCCGTTTATGTGCTCGGCTTTGCAATGTTGCAACAGGAAGTCGCCGACGATCTTCGTGGACGCGTGTTCAGCTCGCTCAACACGCTGGTTCGCATGTGCGTACTCATCGCAATGGTTGCTGGTCCGCTACTCGCAGCAATTCTTGGACGTATGGCATCAACGTTGATTAACAATCGCGTCGATATCGCTGGCAAGACGGTGGAACTCCCAGGCGTTCGACTCGCGTTGTGGCTTGCTGCTGCGATCATCATCGCCGCGGGGTTCGCCGCGGCTGCTTCGTTGCGTGCAGGACAACGCGTGAAGCGTGCTGGCGAATCAGCCCATCCGTCGCGTCCCAATCCTCCTGACCCGCAAGCATTGGATTTCACGCCGATTGATCTTCGACCGGCTGGTCCCATCCCTGAACCTCACCCTGATGACGTTGGATCTGAAGGTCCGACGTTTCTTCCACCGCCGCCGTTTGGAGATCCGTCATGACACGCGGCAAGTTCATTGCCTTCGAAGGTGGCGAAGCCTGCGGGAAGTCCACGCAATCAGCGCGCTTGGCCGATGCACTCGATGCCGTCCTCACGCGCGAACCGGGCGGAACGGTGATCGGCGCGCAATTACGAGCAGTACTTCTTGATCCGCAGACGATTGACCTTTCTGACCGTGCTGAAGCGCTGCTGATGGCGGCCGACCGCGCACAACACGTGGCTGAATTGGTCGAACCTGCTTTGGCCGCGGGTCGTCATGTGGTGACCGATCGGTTCGCGGGGTCGTCAATCGCCTATCAAGGCCATGGCCGCGGACTGCCGATCAACGAGATTCGCGACCTTTCGCTGTGGGCGACCGGCGGCGTGTGGCCCGACCTGGTCATCCTGTTGGACGTTCCCGAGGCCGAAGCCGATCGTCGACTGGGTGCAGCTCGGGATCGCATGGAGGCCGAACCCGCAGCGTTTCATGCCGCAGTTCTCGAAGGCTTTCGATCACAGGCCGCAGCCGAACCCGATCGCTGGGTGGTCATTGATGGCACGCCGTCGATCGATGAGGTGTCAGCGGCAGTGTCCGCCGCGGTCGCTGAGCGGCTACAACTGCTTCTGTGACATCACGCACCGACTACCCGCCGCTGTCGGCGGAACTTGCTGGAATCGAACTCTGGTCCAATGTCGTTGGCCAGGATGATGCTGTTCGCGAGTTGCGCGCCGCTGTCGATGCGCCGGTGCATGCCTATTTGTTGGTTGGCCCACGCGGTAGCGGCAAACGCGAGTTGGCGCGTGCATTTGCTGCAGCGCTCGTGAGCCGAGATCGAACTGGCGACGACGCTGTTCGCCAGGCACGCATGGCACTTACGCAGAATCACTCCGACATCACCGAGTTCGAACGAGTGGGCGCATCGATTTCTGCCGAACAGGCCGACACGATCATTGCGACAGCAGCACGGTCGTCAATCGAGAACGGGCCGAAAGTACTGATTCTCGATGAGTTTCATCTCGTCACCACTGCAGCGCCGAAACTGCTCAAGACAATCGAAGAGCCACCCGATGGCACCGTGTTTGTTGTTCTTGCCGACGATGTTCCAAATGACCTCGTCACCATTGCGAGCCGTTGCGTGCGCATCGATCTCGCGACGATCACCGACGAACTCATCATTGAGCGCTTGATCGCTGAAGGTGTGGCGCCCGAACGCGCGGCCGACGCCGCCGCTGCCGCTGTTGGCGATCTTGGCCGTGCGCGATTGCTGGCAACGGATGATCGACTTGCGTTGCGACGCGCGGCTTGGCGCGCAGTTCCCGATCGTCTCGACGGCACTGGTGCGCGCGCCATCGAAACCGCCGACGACTTGTTGGCGATGATTGACGACGCAATGACACCGCTGACCGAAGCACACGCTGCAGAAGTTGCCGAGTTCGCTGAACTCGTGGCTGCTCGCGGCGAGCGTGGTTCGGGTCGCAAGCAGTTTGAGGATCGCCATAAGCGAGAAGTCCGCCGCTATCGCACCGACGAGATCAGGGCCGGACTCACCGAATTGTCCCGTCGTTACCGCGACGACTTTGCGGCTTCGGCTCGCCCGGCCGATGTGGCTGCATCGATCGACGACATTGCTGAACTCGCTCGCAACCTCGTGAGGAATCCGAATGAACGGCTGCAGTTGGTGGCGCTCTTTTCGAAACTGGGCCGCCCCCATCGCTGATTCGCCAACCACATTGCGCCGCTGAATGGCGCCGAGTGGGTCCGATCGGAGCAGGCGGCTAACCTCATCGCTTCCCGCCCGGGTAGCTCAGACGGCAGAGCAGCTCACTCGTAATGAGCAGGTCAGGAGTTCGATTCTCCTCTCGGGCTCTGATGGCCAATCAAGACGCGTTTGCCGAACAGGCAATGGAATACATGCCGCAGCTGTATTCCACCGCGCTGCGAATGACGCATAACGCGTCCGACGCTGAGGATCTGGTTCAAGAGACCTACCTGAAGGCGTACAAAGGATTTGCGGGCTTCGAGCAGGGCACCAACCTGCGGGCGTGGATGTTCCGGATCCTCACCAACACCTACATCAACTCCTATCGCTCGAAGAAGCGTCGTCCCGACGAAACCGAGCTCGATGACGTTGAGGACTTCTACCTGTACCGCCGCATGGGCGGTCTGGAAGCCGCTCGCGCCTCTCGCAGCGCCGAAGACGAGCTCATGGACTACTTCACCGATTCCGACGTGCAGGCGGCAATCGATGCCCTGCCTGAGTCCTATCGCCTGGCCGTGCTTCTCAGTGATGTTGAGGGTTTGTCCTACAAGGAAATCGCCGAGGATCTCGATATTCCGATCGGAACCGTGATGAGTCGGCTCCATCGTGGAAGAAAAGCCCTCCAAAAGCAGTTGC
This sequence comes from Acidimicrobiales bacterium, assembly GCA_044236415.1. Classification (GTDB taxonomy): domain Bacteria; phylum Actinomycetota; class Acidimicrobiia; order Acidimicrobiales; family Acidimicrobilacustridaceae; genus Acidimicrobilacustris. The sequence continues at coordinate 3,713 of JBIIGP010000154.1, forward strand.
ATGACTTTGCCATTGAGAAGGGACTGGCCGATGCCGTCCCCGAGGCCCCCCGAGAATCGCCATGACCCACGACCACGACGCCACTCCCGCCATGCCAATTGCCGGGACACCTGACTGCGAACGGGCATTGGCCGAGGTCTACACATTCCTCGATCAGGAACTCGGCGAGTCGCAGCGGGCCGAGATCATGGCCCACCTCGAGGCCTGCAGCCCCTGTTTCGAGGCCTTCGATTTCGAGGCCGAACTCCGGATGGTCATCACCACCAAGACCCATTCGGGAGAGTTTCCCGAGACCCTCCGAATCCGGATCGAAGAGAAACTGACCTATCTCCGGAGAGAGGGTTCGGGCGGAGTTGGATCCGACGATGGCGGAGAGCCTGGCCGCGGGGCCTAGGATCTCTCCCATGGAACTTCTGTTCGCACAGGTCTGGGCGTTTTGGATTGCGCCGGCGCTTCTGCTGCCGACGATCCTCATTGTGGTGGTCATCATTGGCCTGTACCTGAAGAAGGTCGTCGCTCCCCGCTATCCCAAGCGCTGAGCAACGTGGCCGCGGCGGTCGATTGGGGTGTGGCCGAAAAGGTCGCGATCCGGACCGCCAAGAAGGATCCCTTCGCTGCCAGTTATCACTACCAATCGCTGCAGCCTGACTTCGACCGGCTGACTGCTGTTGCGGAAGAACTTGTCGCACAAGAGACCGGGCTCCGGTCGCTTGCTGGTCCGGCTCGTGCTCGAGTGACTGATCGACCCGGATGGATTCGCGCCAACCTCGCGTCGTTCCAACGATTGTTGGCACCGATGCTCGACAAGTTCGGTGATCGCGTGTCGTCGAGTCGTGTCGCTCCAATCACTGCACGACTCGCCGGCGCGGAACTTGGTGTGATGTTGGGCTGGATGTCGGCGCGCGTGTTGGGTCAGTACGACCTACTTGTGATCGAAGAAGAAAATCCGCAAGACCAAGACATCGTGTACTACGTCGGACCAAATGTTCTCGCGCTGGAAAAACAGTTTGCGTTTCCGCCTGAAGAGTTTCGAATGTGGTTGGCGTTGCACGAGGTAACGCATCGAGCCCAATTCACGGGTGTTCCGTGGTTGCGTGAACACTTTCTCGGTCTCGTTCACGAGACGATGAACACGATCGATCCCGATCCGGCGCGCATGAGCGAAACGATTGCGCGGGTAACGACGGCAATCCGTTCAGGGCAGAAGCCATTGGCAGACGGTGGACTGATGACGCTCATCGCGAGTCCTGAACAGCGCGCGGTACTCGATCAGGTGAGCGGAATGATGAGCCTTCTCGAAGGACACGGAGACATCACGATGGATCGCGCCGGCCAGGATTTGGTGCCCAGCGCTGATCGATTCGGAAAGGTGTTGCGCGAGCGGCGCGAGTCAGCGCGCGGTTTGGCTCGCGTGTTTCAGCAACTGATTGGTTTGCAGGCGAAATTGGCGCAGTACGCGCAAGGCGAAGCGTTCATCACTGATGTCGAGCGGG
>JBIIGP010000155.1:0-5197 GCA_044236415.1 Acidimicrobiales bacterium
GGAGTTCGAAAACGCTCTCCCGGATGTCATCAAGGGCGCGATGGCCCTCGGCTTTGCGGGGGGCGTCTTTGAGGAGGGCGGGGTTCCACCGTTTGATGAGTTCCTTGAGGGTCGAAACATCGACGGAGCGGTAATGAAGAAAGTTTTCGATCTCGGGCATATAGGCGGCGAGGAAGCGGCGGTCGGTTCCGATGGAGTTGCCGCACAGGGGGACGGTTCGGGGCTCGGCGATGTGCTCGCGCAGGAAGGCCATCGTTGCGTCGTTGGCCTCTTGGAGGCTGATAGTCGACGCCTCGATCTCGGGAAGCAGCCCACTGCGTGTATGCATCTTGACGACGACTTCGTCCATAAACGCCATGGCTTCTGGTGGTTGGTAGACGACGAGGTCTGGTCCCTCAGCGATGATTTCGAGGTTGTCGTCGGTGAGGAGGGTGGCGATCTCGACGATCACGTTCTGGGCGGTGTCGAGACCTGTCATTTCGAGATCGATCCAAGCGAGCATGACCGGATCCTACGCACCGTCCTACGATCGCCCGGTGCTTGAAGTTCCCGTGATGCGTCTTGACCCTGATCTTGAGCTGCCGACCTACGCCCGTGTTGGCGATGCTGGGCTCGATCTTCTTGCGCGTGAAACCGTCGTTCTTCTGCCCGCAGGGGGCAGAGCATTGGTGCCTACAGGCCTTGCGGTTGCGATCCCCGAGGGTCATGCAGGGTTCGTGCAGCCTCGAAGCGGACTCGCCCTAAAGAACGGCGTGACCTGTCTCAATACGCCTGGCCTCATCGATAGCGGGTACCGCGGCGAACTCAAGGTGTTGTTGATCAACACCGATCCCGTTGATCCGTTCGAGGTCAAACGCGGCGAACGGATCGCGCAACTCGTCGTGCAGCGCGTGGAGCACGTGGTGTTGGTGCCCGTTGATGATTTCGATCATCTCGGCGAGTCAGAGCGTGGCAAAGGCGGATTTGGCCACACAGGCAGATAGAGATTCGGCCGCACAGGCAAATAGGACGGAACAACCGTTCTTGAGCGTTGTTTTCGAATGACCGTCGGCCTCGTCGCAACGACGAATTAGTCGGTAGAAACCTGTGGCGGAACTGACCAGTCAGTCAATCTCCAGCCGGCTTCGATAATTGCTGAAGCGATCACACCGATTCCCACCGCGCTTGCAATGTCGCGCGCGTCGGGAAGTGGAAGGTCGAAGTACTCGCGTAGGCCGGGAATCACCAACACTCCGACAAATGAGACGGCCATCCCGATGACGAGCACGTACTTCCACCAGAGCATCGGCCGACAAAGAATGACCAGTACCCACATTGCGATTGTGAACAGCGTGATGACGGCGACGGCGCGAGCCTGATCGAGGGGGACATCAGATCTGCGTTCAAGGGTGTATGCGGTGAGCGTGGCGGTTGCGGCGATGACGCCGGCAGGAATCGCGAATTTCAAGACTCGTCTGAGGAAGCCAGACATTGCCCGACGATTGTTCTGTGAAAGTGCGAGGAAGAAGCCAGGTATGCCGATCGTCAGCGAAGAAATGATCGTGAAGTGTCGGGGGAGAAATGGGAATGGGATGTGGCCGATGCCGACAGCAAGCGCCAAGACGACTGCATAGAACGTCTTGGTGAGGAAGAGATTGGAGACGCGCTCAACGTTCGCGATCACACGGCGACCTTCGTTGACTACCGAAGGGAACACCGAGAAGTCGTTGGCAAGGAGGACAAATCGAGCGACCGCCCGTGCTGCAGCAGAACCTGAACCCATTGCAACGCCAACGTCAGCATCTTTGAGGGCGAGTGTGTCGTTAACGCCGTCGCCGGTCATCGCAACGGTGTGCCCTCGCGACTGAAGGGCGTGCACCATCGCACGTTTTTGTTGAGGAGTTACGCGTCCGAATACCGAGTGCTTCTCGAGAACGTCGGCGAGAGCCTCTTGATCTTCAGGAAGAGTGCGTGCATCGATTGGTGTATCTGCGCCGGGAACACCGCACCTAGTCGCAACTGCACCAACGGTGATTGGGCTGTCTCCAGAAATGACCTTGACGACAACGCCTTGTTCGCCGAAGTACGCAATCGTTTGCGGAGCGGCCTCGCGAAGTTGCTCGTCGAGAACCACAAGTGCTGTAGGTACAAGCTCATTGGGAAGTGATTCGCCATTGAGGCCAGAAGGCGATGAGGCCAGTAGCAAGACGCGTTGCCCGCGGCTTGAATAGTGCTGGAGGCGTTCTCTCGCTGATGTGAGTGTGGAGCCTGCCGTTGCGCTGTCGAGGAGAATGTCGGGTGCTCCCAAGTACCACGCACCATGATCAGCAAACTCCGCAGCGCTCCATTTTCGAGCCGACGAGAACGCGATCGAGTTGGTGAGTCTCCAGCCAAGGCCGGTGGGGTACTCGGCAGCGATGGCCGCAAGGCTTGGGTTGGGGTGATCGTCCGACTCACCGATTGCTGCGAGAACAGAAACGGCGCTCACCGATGATGCATCGCTACTCCCGAGATGTTCAACGGTCGAGAGCGAGAGCGAACCTTCGGTGAGAGTGCCGGTTTTATCGAGACAGATCGTGTCGACCCGTGCGAGTCCTTCAATAGCTGCGAGTTCTTGCGTCAGGACCTTCTTGCTAGCGAGGCGGGTAGCGCCAAGCGCGAACGCGATGCTTGTGAGAAGAACCAGTCCTTCGGGGACCATGGCAACAAGCCCGGCGACGGAGCCCTGGACCGCCGGGACAAATCCATCCTGGGATGCGAGTTGTGATGTGACTAAGAGAATCGCAATCGGGATCATCATCCAACCGACGATCTTGATTATTCGGTTAATACCTGTTCGCAGTTCGCTCTTCACCAGAGAGAAGCGGCGGGCTTCGCTTGAAAGTTGGAATGCGTACGAATCGGCCCCAACCGCTGTTGCCCGCATGACACCACTTCCGGCGACAACGAAACTCCCTGACATCACGTTGTCGCCAGTTGCCTTATCGACGGGATCGGCTTCGCCGGTCAGTAGCGACTCATCGATTTCGAGGTTGGTGCTCTCGAGAATTTCTCCGTCAACCACGATCTGGTCGCCCAACGTGAGGATGATGATGTCGTCAAGGACAACGTCTTTCGATGCGACTGTTACGTCGGCACCATCGCGTCGAACAGTTGAATGTGGTGCGTTGAGAACCGCGAGTGCGTCAAGTGAACGTTTTGAGCGAACCTCTTGAAAGATTCCGATACTGGCGTTCGCGACAAGTACAAATCCAAAGAGGCCGTCTCGGTATTCACCGATCGCGAACACGATGACAAGCAAGATGCCGAGAAGAAAGTTGAACGGGGTGAAGACGTTCGCTTTGACGATTTGGCCGATTGTGCGACTCGTGGGATCCGTGACGTCGTTTGTGCGTCCGTCGGCGCGCCGTTCAGCGACGTCGGGGCTGCTCAGCCCCTGCAGCGTTGTTTCCATATCGGGTTTTCCGCCGTTTGCTCTCAGCTTGGATGGACAACGACCACGGGACACTTCGCGTGATGCACGCACTGTTGGCTGATTGAGCCAACGAGCACACCAGTAAATCCACCATGGCCTCGCGAACCAACGACGAGTAGGTCAGCGCCTTCAGAAGCATCGAGAAGTGCGCGTGCGGGGTTTCCCTCTGCAACCAGTGTGCTCACGGGAATCGGAGCTTCAGCGGAGATTCCCTCGTCGGCGAGGATCGCAAGAAGTGTCGAGCGCGCGTCGGCTTCAAAGTCGTCGGGAGTGTTCATCGCTCCGAAAGTGGGGAGAGACGCTGTGATGGGGTACTGCCAAACGATGACGACCTCGAGCGATGAGCTGCGCAGCTTGGCCTCGACGAATGCCCACCGAAGGGCCTCTCGAGATCCGGCAGAACCGTCAACTCCAACAACAATCTTTCCCATGTCGATCTCCCTTACTCTTCAGCGCTTCACAACGGGGACGAGCATCACGGGAACGTTGCTTCGGCGAACGAGTTCTTGCGCAACACTGCCAAACATGAGGTGATGCATTCCGCCATGGCCGTGTGTCCCAAGCACGATGTGTGTCGCATTGAGTTCATCAATCGCGGTTAGGAGCGTCTCGGAAGCCGGGCCCATGATGACGAGCGGATGCACGTCGACTCCAGTGGTATCGCTCAGTGATTCAGCGAGTTCACGGACCTTCCGATGTTCATCAGTGAGTTCGCCAGCACGAGCAGACCGAGTGAAGGGGCTGATGTCTTCTTTGTCGTAGCCAGCCAGCGCCGGCTCTCCGGCTGCGACATGGATGAGGTGCAGTGAAGATCCTGCGGCGCGTGCAAGAAGAAGCCCTTCGCGGACGATCTGCTCACCGTGATCAGAGAAGTCCACAGCAGCGATGACGGTGGATTCAGAAGGAGACGAGGTCATTGGCTGAGCCTACGGTCTGCCTGCCGTCACCGCTTCTGGTCGGGAGTGGCTCTCGCTTACCGCATTCGGTAGTGGAAATTCCGGTCCGCGTTGGCCAGAGGCCGGGATTCTGCGAGGATGAGCCGGCATGAATGTCCAGTCCTTCTCGTTCTTCTTCGGAGTTCTCGCCTTGGCCTGTTGGGCCGGCGCAATCGCCGTGCTTGTCGGTGCGCTCGTCCGGCGTTTCGGTGATCCCGACGCGTTTGGCGAACTTCGATTCCAGGTCGGACGTATCGCGCTTCCCCTAGCTTGGGTAATTGCCGTTGTGACGACGCTGGGTTCGCTCTACTACTCGAGGGTGCAGGGCTATCTGCCGTGCGAGCTGTGTTGGTACCAGCGCATCTGCTTGTACCCCTGGTCGGTGATCCTCGGAATCGCCACTTGGCGACGTGATGCGGCAATCAAGATCTATGCCATTCCGGTTTTGTGCATCAGCATCGTGATTTCGGCCTATCACTCATGGATCCAATGGTTCCCGCCGTCAACCGGAACATCGTTCTGCACCGCTGATGCACCGTGCACCACCAAATTCGTGAACGAATTCGATTTCGTCACGCTTCCGTTCATGGCACTTTCTGCTGCTGTGTTCATGATTGCGTTGTTGTTAGCAAGTGATCCGTCCGACAGTGATTCTGAAATCACCGAAGAAGTTGAGGTAACCGCGTGAGTAACCGTCCAGGGGCAAAGAAGTCCTCTTCTCAAAAAGTCCGCGCCGCATCGAATGCAGGCAAAGGCAGTTCCACGAAGTGGATCTGGGTTGGCATCGTTGCGATCGTCTTTGTTGTCG
>JBIIGP010000156.1:0-5193 GCA_044236415.1 Acidimicrobiales bacterium
CTGAGCGGACCGTTCACGAATCGGGGGATTCAATGCGTAACTCAACACGTGCATCAACGTCGCTTCTGGGCGTACTTGCACTGTGCTTCATGCTCATTGCAGGAGCGGCAGCTTGTGGGGGTTCTTCTTCGAAGTCATCCACCTCTGAGCCGATTGACTTTTCGAAGCCAGGCCCGTATTCGGTGGGCATCACGACGTTTGATATGGGCGACCGCATCGCGTACGTCTTCTATCCCGCCGATCCGGCGAGGTTGAACGAGGGAACGAAGGTCACCTCTTACAGCTCTGGCGACGCATTCCCTGCGGCGCTTCGAGCCGCGATTCCCAAGGAATTGGTGCAAGAAGTCCCGATCGATGCAACCAAGGATGCGCCGGTTGCCACTGATGGTCCGTTCCCTGTGCTGATTCATAGCCATGGTTTTGGCGGCTATCCCCAATATGCATCGCAGCATTTGATTCAAGTTGCGTCTTGGGGCTTTGTTGCCGCTGCTCCCGATCACATTGAACGAGACCTTGCAGCCAACTCGTTGGGCAAGGTTGTTCGCGGCGAACAAGATGTTGAAGACCTTCGCAATGTCTTGAAACGCCTTGAAAAAGAAAACAGTTCCGGAATCTTCAAGGGCGCTTTGAATCTTGATCAGGTTGGCGCAGAAGGTCATTCCGCTGGCGGCGGTGCGGCGGGCAAGTTCGCCTACGACCCCGCGGTGAAGACATTCATCGGCCAAGCCCCGGTGCCGCCGCTGTCACTCGCGTCAGGAGCCACGGCTGCCGATAGGTCGGCTGCTTACGCAGCGAATCCGCCGCCCAATAAGCCGACGATGATCATCGCCGGCGAAGTAGATCTGACCATTCCGTTGGCCGGGGTGAAGCAGGAATTTGATTGGCTTGCTCCGCCGAAGCGCCTCGCTGTTCTGGCCAAGGCTGGGCACAACGCGTTTACCGACATCTGTGCGCCGATTCGCGCGCAAGGCGGACTCATGCAGTACTCAGGCAAGCTTCCAGCGCCCGACAATCTTCTGAAGCTCGGTGAAGACGGCTGCACAAACGACAATCTCGATACTGCAACTGGCTACGCCATCATCAATCAGCTGACGATTGCGCAGTTGCGGTTTGTGTTCGGTATCGACAAGACCGATGCGTCATTGTCTGCTGATTACTTGAATTCGACGTACCCAGGAGTTCTTGCCGAGTACACCTACGTCAGTTGAGTTTCGGCATCCGTTTACGGATATCGGCCTGAAGTGATGCGTCGAACTCAGCGACGATGATTGTGTCGTCGCTGGGTCCGGCGTCGGCCAATACGCGACCCCATGCATCGATGATGAGCGAATGCCCATAACGGTCGATGCCGTCGGGGCTGGTTCCCCATTGAGCCGCGGCGATGATCATCGTTTGATTTTCCACTGCACGCGCTCGCAACAACAGTTCCCAATGGTCGCGCCCGGTGGTGGCGGTGAACGCTGCAGGTACGACGATGAGATCAGCGCCCTGCGAGGTTTCGTCGCGGAAAAGTTCTGGGAAGCGCAGGTCGTAACAGATCGTCAGACCGACACGGATGCTGACGTCGCTGCTCTCTATGTCAACAACCGTCGAAGTGGTTCCGGCGCGAAAGGTGTCGGACTCCTTGGAGCGCGCACCTTCGATGTCGACATCGAACATATGGATCTTGCGGTAACTGCCGAGAAGCGAACCGTCGGAACCAACGACGATCGAGGTGTTGTAAAGCGTCTGGGCATCGTTGGGATCGCGCTCAACGAACGAGCCCGCAACGATTGCGCAGTGATTATGGACGGCGGTTTGCTGAGCCCATGCAAGAGTTGGTCCGTCGAGAGGTTCGGCGGCCTCACGCATTGCCGAGGTGCGATCAAGGGACGCAAAAAGTTCCGGAAGCACGACCAGGCCAGCACCTTCATGAGCCGCAGACTGAACAGCAGCTGTTGCCCGTGCAAAATTGTCGGATGAGTCGGCCGAACACTGAAGCTGCACCGCCGCAACGTTCATTTCGCTCGCCATTCCTCTCGTCCGGCTCGAACGTCGGTGGCTGATACCGGGTGATGAGACGGGTCGGTGTCGAGGACGACGACGTCAACACCCGCTGGAGGATCAGCGGCAGGGTCTTCGCCCGGCATTGTCCACGGGGGTCGTGCTGCGAGCGCAACGAGGGGAAGCCGCTGGAGGGCTTCGTTGCGGGCGTTGCTATCTGCGTACCAAACCGGATCGAGCACTTGGTGCCACTTGTCGGCACCGAGAATGATGACCTCGTAGCCCTCGGCGATATCGGCGACGAGACTGTGCCGAGTCGTGATCACGCCAATGCGTGCGTTGCCGCTTGAGATGGCGGTCAGTTCCGCCACACGGTCGTCGATCGGCGCGAGCCGGGAGTCGTCCTTGCCCAACGTCTGTGAGGAAATTGCGAAATCGACGCGGTCAAGGCCGAGTTGTGCAATTGCAGTTTCGGCCAGATGCACATGGGCAATTGTGGGCGGATCAAAGGAGCCGGGGTACACGGCTCGGCGCGGTAGTGGCGGTGTTGTGTGATCAGAACCCACAGGTTGAGGCTAGCGATCGTGGGAGACTCACACCTATGAGAAGCCCGTTTCTTCATCCCTTCGCCCGTCCGGGAGCCGCAGCCGAGGAGTTCATCACGATCACACGTGGTGAAGGCGCGCTGGTGTGGGACAACCAGGAGAACGAATACATCGATGCGTTGGCCAGCCTTTGGTACTGCAACGTGGGTCATGGTCGATGGGAAATCGTCGACCAAGTTGCGTCGCAGATGGCGGTGCTCGAGAACTACAACACCTTCGACATTTTCACGAACGAGACAGTTGAAACCTTTGCTGCATTTGTTGCTGCAGCAGCGCCGATGGATGACAGCCGCATCTTTTTCACATCGTCAGGTTCTGAGGCTGTCGAAACTGCACTCAAACTGGCGCGGCTCACGCACTCGTTAAGGGGCGATGTGCAACGCACCGAGTTTGTAGGGCGCGTGAACTCGTATCACGGTGTCGCGTATGGCGGCGTGTCGGTGCAAGGTCTGCCACTTAATCAGCAGGGGTTCGGTCCGTTGCTCGAGACGGTGCATCAGGTGTCAGCTCACGACATTGAAGACATCGAGAAACTGTTCGAACGTTCGGGCTCCACGATCGCTGCTGTCATCACCGAACCAGTGCAAGGTGCTGGCGGTGTGTATCCACCGGTTGATGGCTATCTCGTTCGCTTGCGCGAGCTTTGCGACGAGTACGGCGTGCTGTTGATTTTCGATGAGGTCATTACCGGGTTCGGTCGCTTGGGCTCTTGGTTTGCCGCATCACACTTTGGCGTTGTTCCCGACATGATTACCTTCGCAAAGGGCTGCACATCTGGTTACTTGCCACTCGGCGGCGTTGTGGTCGGCGAAGCAGTGCTTGATGTGCTCGAAGCCGACCCCACCTTCATCCTTCGCCACGGTTACACCTATAGCGGCCATCCGTCAGCATGTGCTGCTGCACTTGCAAATACGGCAATCTTGTTGGAAGAGAACTTGTTTGATCGCGTGCCGGTTATCGCGGAGCGAATCGGAGGCGGGCTCACCGCTTTAGCGGCAACCGGTGCGATTGTTGAAGCCCGCGGTATGGGTGGCATTTGGAGTGCCGAACTTCAGCCCGGTCTTGCTGCTCCGGCAGTGCGCAATGAAATGTTGAAGCGTGGTGTGATTGCAAGACCTATCGGCCTCTCGGTCATTGCGTTCTGCCCACCGTTTGTGACAACTGAAGCACAACTCGACCAGTGCGTTGTTGCCCTCCGTGAAGCAATCGCCGCGTTGGCGTGATGTGGCGTGAGTTGATGTGAGTCAGAGAGCCGGGAGTGCTGTTTCCGGTTCGACGAACGATTTTCCGAGTGCTTCGGCGACTGCAGCGTTGATAACGAATCCGCCCGCAGTGTTGAGACCTTTCGCCAGCGCGGAATCGCGTTGCACGGCTTCAACGGCACCGAAGCGCGCCAGTTCGGTGAGATAGGGGAGCGTTGCGTTGGTAAGTGCGTTTGTCGAGGTGTGCGGTACCGCTCCGGGCATGTTGCCAACGGCGTAATGCACAACACCGTGCTTCACGAACGTGGGGTCGGAGTGCGTGGTCTCGTGAGAGGTTTCTATGCAACCTCCTTGATCGATGGCGATATCGATGACGACTGCACCAGGTTTCATCGACCGGACCATGTCTTCGCTTACGACAGTTGGCGCGCGACCACCGGGAACAAGTACGGCACCGATGACAAGGTCGGCGTCGGCTACGGATCGTTCTACCGCCCCACGGTTCGAGGTGATGGTGGTGATGCGACCCATCTGAATCTGATCAACATGACGAAGGCGGTCGATGTTCTTGTCGAGTAGGTCGACCTCGGCTTCGAGGCCAGCCGCCATCCACGCTGCATTCCAGCCAACGTTGCCAGCCCCGAGCACAACAACGCGCGCTGGCCGCACCCCAGGAGCGCCGCCAAGCAGTACGCCGCGACCACCGTTATGGCGTTCGAGGAAATGGGCACCGATCTGCACGCTCATGCGACCGGCGACTTCGCTCATTGGAGCGAGAAGGGGAAGCGAGCCGTCGGCCAGTTGCACCGTCTCATACGCAATAGACGTCACGTTGCTCGAAAGAAGCGCGTCGGCGACTTTCGGATACGCGGCAAGGTGCAAGTAGGTGAAGAGAATGAGGCCAGGACGGAAGTACTCGAATTCGGATGCGAGTGGCTCTTTTACTTTGCAGATGAGATCAGCGCGTTCCCAGACCTCGGCGGCGGAATCGACGATGGTCGCGCCGGCTCGTACGTAGTCCTCATCAGGGATGGAGGAGTCTGCACCAGCGTTGTGTTCAAGAAGCACCGTTGCGCCCGCATGAAGGAGTTCACGAACACCGTCGGGGGTGATGGCGACGCGATGCTCTTCCTCCTTGATCTCGCGTGGCACTCCAACGGTGAGCGAAGCCGACGCGGAGTTCATGTCAGTGCCACCGGGGTTCCCGCCGCAGCGAGGATGTCGATTGCTTCAACGAGTGCGATTCGAACGATGCGCTCGATCTCGTCGAATTCGGGCTGACCAGCGATGAGTGGCGGGGACAATTGAATAACGGGATCGCCGCGATCGTCGGCCCGGCAAACCAGGCCGAGTTCAAGCAATCGCTTCGACAAGTGGCCCCTCAACAACAACTCGGCTTCGTC
>JBIIGP010000157.1:0-5166 GCA_044236415.1 Acidimicrobiales bacterium
CGCCAATTGTGTGGACTGCGGACCTTCAGACGCCGGAAATGCCCACCGGGCAGCTCACGCCCGTGCCACCCATACCGCAGTAGCCATTCGGATTCTTCGCCAGATATTGCTGGTGGTAATCCTCGGCGTAGAAGAACGGACCAGCCAGACCAATCTCTGTGGTGATCGCGTCGAAGTGCGCAGCCGACAGCATCTCGCCGAAGCGAACGGCGCTGGCCTTCGCTGCCGCAAGCTGTGCTTCATTCGTGCAGAAGATCGCTGAGCGGTACTGCGTGCCGATGTCGTTGCCCTGGCGGTGACCTTGGGTCGGATCGTGGTTCTCCCAGAAACACCGGAGGACCGCGTCGAGGTCGGTCTGGGTTTGGTCCCAGACCACGAGCACAACTTCGGTATGACCGGTGAGCCCCGAGCAGGTCTCTTCATAGGTTGGATTCGGCGTGTAGCCGCCGGCGTAGCCAACTGCGGTTGTGTAGACGCCCGGCAGTTGCCAGAACTTTCGTTCTGCGCCCCAGAAGCAGCCCATGCCCACAACGATGGAGTCACAGTTGTCGGGGAAAGGCGGGGTCATCGGGGTTCCGAACACAAGGTGTGCAGGAGCCACCGGCATCGTGGCATCGCGGCCAGGAAGCGCGGCAGAAGGTTCGACCATTTCAGGAGTGCGGGATCCGAAGAACATGGCAAAAGGCTACCGCCGAGAATCACAATCTGCCCGGGTCGTAGGCTCGCCTTATGCATGTTGAGGCCATTGAACTGCGGGTGATTGCTCTCCCCATGGTCTCGCCGTTTGCTGCGTCGCACGGAACCGTGAGTACCCGCACCGCTGTCATCGTCCGCATGCTCGGCGGCGACGACGAAGGCTGGGGCGAATGTGCCGCTCTCCCCGAGCCGACCTACACCGAGGAATATGTCGATGGCGCGTACCTCGCACTGCAGGAACTTCTCGTTCCACGACTTTTCGCCGCCCAAAGCCCCATCACTTCGACTGATCTTCCGTCGCACTTTGTCGACATCGCAGGTCATCCGATGGCCAAGGCATCGATCGAACTCGCGCTTCTCGATGCGCAAGGCCGCCGGGCATCGACATCGCTTTCAAAACTCTTTGCACCTCATCCCCCAGGACCCTCGTCGGTCGTACCTGCCGGCGTTGCCATCGGACTGCTGGAAACACCTGAAGCTCTTGCCGCCGAGGTCTCGAACCGCGTGGTCGAGGGCTACGGGCGAATCAAGATCAAAATCGCTCCTGGTCGTGACATTGAATTCGTTCGCGCCGCCCGCGACGCTGCCGGCAACGCAATTGAACTCAGCGTCGACGCGAACGGCGCCTACTCCCTTGACGATGCAAAGACTCTCAACGAGCTCGATGCATTCGCTCTTGCGTACATTGAGCAACCACTTGCCGCCGATGACTTGCTCGATCATGCGGAACTCGCGCAACGCATTTCGACGCCGGTATGTCTTGACGAATCGCTTACATCAGCAGTCGTAACCCGCGATGCGCTCGACATGGGTGCGTGTTCGGTCATTTGTGTAAAGGCTCCTCGCTATGGAAGTTGGCTCGAAGCAGCTTCCATCCTCGACCATTGCGCGGGCCTCGGGATCGACGCATGGGTCGGCGGGATGCTCGATTGCGGAATCGGTCGAGCAGCAAACATCGCGCTGGCCGCCCATCCGGGCGCGACCCTCACAGGCGACATTGCGGCCACCTCTCGCTTCTTCACCGAGGACATTTGCGCACCGTTCAACGTTTCAGGCCCCAGCGGCAATGGAACAATCACCGTCCCCGTTGGACTAGGGCTCGGCGTCACCATCGACTCTGGGGCTCTCTCGAAACTGACGATTCGCACCGACATCATGCGACGCTGAGCCTCGTTGGGCTCTAGTGTCTGCGGCCATGAGTCTCCTTGATCGTTTCCGCGTTGATGGCAAAGTCGCCATCGTCACTGGTGCCGGACGTGGCATTGGTGCTGCATCTGCCCTTGCCCTTGCTGAAGCTGGTGCCGATGTCGCCATCACTTCTCGAAGCGCCGACCAACTCGAAGAGATCGCAACCGCTATCCGAGGTTTCGGTCGGCGTGCATTCGTCCTTCCCGGCGATGTCAACAAGCTTGAGTTTCTCGACGAGTTCGCGAACGCCGCAATCGAAGAACTCGGCAAAATCGACATCGTGGTGAACAACGCTGGCGGATCGCCTCCCGCAGCCATCACCGACGTCACTGCCAAGTCGTTTGAGGCGGCGTTCCACTTCAACGTGACCACTGCCCTTGCCCTCACGCAGGCATGCATTCCGCAGTTGGTTGAGAATCACGGTTGCGTCGTGAACATCTCCTCGATGGCTGGACGCACCGCCGCTCGAGGCCTCACCCAATATGGCGTGGCCAAGGCCGGACTCAGCCACCTCACCCGCTACCTCGCCACCGACCTCAACCCGAAGGTCCGCGTGAACGGCATCGCCGTTGGTTCCACGGCAACTTCGGCACTCGAAACCGTTCTCGTGATGCCGGAAATCCGCGACGCCATGATCGCCAACACACCGCTTCGCTTTATCGGCGAACCGGAGGACATCGCTCTCGGCGTTCTGTATTTGTCATCGCCCGCGGCGCGTTATGTCACCGGCAAGATCATCGAGATTGACGGCGGGACCGAGTCGAGCACGCTCGACATTCCGATTCCCGATTTCTGATTCGAGTTTCGAAACTCAGATCGCGACGGTTTCAGTGTCGCGACCAGAACGCAGCGTGGTTCCGGGCGTATCTCCGGTGACCTTGCCGTCGCGCACAATCTCGACACCGTTCACGATCGTGGCATCGATCCCGGTTGCTTCTGAGTAGAGGCGCCAACCGTTGGCCGGAAGGTCTTGACGAGGCACGACTTCGCCGGGGCCAACCTTGTCCGGATCAAGAATGACGAGATCGGCGAACCAACCTTCGGCGACACGTCCGCGATCGCGCACACCGTAAAAGCGTGCCGGCGCATCGGTGAACAACTGCACCGCACGTTCAAGCGAAATGAGTTGACGGTTGCGAACTGCTTCGGCCAAGAAACCGGTGTGGCACGCGAACGTCTTCATCATGTCGAGATGGGCACCAGCGTCGGAACCACCAGCGATGACCCGGGGGTCGTTTTCGAGAAGTCGTACTCGCTCGGCCCATGACTCGTCGTCGGTACCGATGAAGCGCGGCTCGAGGCCGGTGAGCAGATCATCAGCGACAACGATGTCGAGGAGCGCGTCGATCGGTGCAACTCCCTTTTCGTTTGCAATGTCGGCAACGATTCGGCCGACGTACGGACGCAGTTCATCTTTCGAAACATCGATGATGCGGTAGTCAGCAATCGCAGCAAGCGTGTGTTGAGGCGGCATCTGTGAAAGTGCGGCAGCGATCGTTGCGCGCACTGCAGGATCAGCAAGTGCCGCTTTGCGTTCAGGCAGCGGCAAATGAATGACGTCTTTAATTCCAGGAAGGATGTCGAGAACAAAGCCCGATGCGAAGCAGAGTCGCATACGCATTGGCTCGGGAAGACAAAGACCAACGACGTGACCACCCTTAGCTGCAGCAACATCTGAAGCTGACAGTTTGTTTGCGCGACCTTCCGCAGTAGCAGGGTCAGAAGAAACAACCATCACGTTCCAATTGAGCGAGCGCTGTGCAGCAACGCTCATGTCAGCCATGAGATTCATTTCATCGTCATTGAAGAACGCTGAGGCCGATGAGATGAATTCAAGGGAGGTTCCTGCGTGCTGACCAGCAGCAGTCGAGAGCGCAAGAAATTCATCGCGAGTTGCCCAACGAGACGGCACCGGATTGCCTTGATGATCGTTGTGGGTGTTCGATGCGGTGCTGGAGAAACCCATGCCGCCTTCTTCGATGCTGCGATGAAGGAGTGCGACCATTGCGGCAATCTGTTCGGGAGTTGCCTCGTGTCCGACAGCATCCTCGCCCATGACAACTCGACGAAGCGCGCTGTGTCCGACCATGAATCCGGCGTTGACCGCAAGGTTTCCTTCAAGACGATTCAGCCATGAACCGAATCCGTCCCACATGAGATCGAGACCGGCTTCAAGAGACTCAACCGGCATACCTTCCACACGAGCCAGCATGGGGATGAGGTACTCCGCAGCTTCAGGAGTTACCGGTGCAATAGAGAAACCACAGTTGCCACCGAATACCGACGTGACACCGTGCAACGACGACGGCGTTGCCGCTGGGTCCCACATGACCTGCGGGTCGTAGTGGGTATGGAGATCAATGAAGCCAGGGGTGACGACGCGCCCTTCGGCGTCGATCGTCTTGGCGGCCTGTTCGTTGATGTCCCCAATCGCAACGATGCGACCGTCACGAACGCCAACATCAGCGCGGAATCGTTCACGGCCAGTGCCGTCGATAACGGATCCACCTTTGATCAGAAGATCGAGCATTTGAGTCCTCCCCCAGTTGGCCAACAAGGCCTACGAACGTTTCCCATCCTGCCACCCATCATGGGCCAGAGGAAACGCAAGATCCGCCAACCGAAAGCACTGACGAGCGAATCCCTAGGCCCAGGCCTGGCGCTGGATAACTGCGATCGCCGCCGTCGCCATGACCTGCTGGAGCAAGGCACTTGGGACAGTCCCAAAACTCACCGGTGTAAATGCGAGTTGAGTGGGGCTGGTTGAAGCCCCAACTCCGCACCTCGAAACGGGCGTGAACCACGTACGGCCGAGAAGCCGCGGGCCAGGAATGACCGGTGACGGGCAACGATCGGCCTGAAACGACGCGTCAACAACGTCGATTCTCTTTGCCCATGCAGCACCAGACTCGGCAACCCCCTGCACAGCCTGGCGAATCTGGTTGTTGATTGCCTCGGCAAGAACGGTCTGTTGCCAAGGAGCAAGGACACTGAACTGTGGCTCGGCAGGGAGATAGGTGGCGAAGAGCAGTTTTGCATTTTGTGTGCTGGCCAAAACATCAAATGCGATTGCCATCACACGTTGTTTCACTAACTGCCGATCAAGAAGTGCATTCACGCATGCAAGAAACTGCGTTCTCTCAATTCCATCACCAGAAGATTTCGCGCAGGTTCGAACTGCCCCAGCGGGCTGCTGCAGGATCGCTTCCCCACCGATCGTTGCAAGCACAATGTCGGGATCGTCGCGTTCGATGCGTTCAAGGAGATCATGTTGCGCCCCTT
>JBIIGP010000158.1:0-5142 GCA_044236415.1 Acidimicrobiales bacterium
ATGTCTACCGACGCAGACTTCATGAACGCCGCCATGACGACCGAACTCGTTGGAGCGCGCGCACAACGCTCCGCAAACGGAACGATTGCTTTGGACGAAGGCAATTGACGAACTAGCCGTCGCTCAGGTTGGCCTTCAAACGAGAAGCAAGCAACGTATGGACTCGTTCTTCGGCTTTCGGCATTTCACTCAAGAGTTTTTGAAATGCCTTGGTGTCAAACGCAAGTAACGCCATCGGAGTCGTGGCCACAACTGTTGCTGTTCGTGGCCGTCGATCGATAAGCGACATCTCGCCAACCATTGAGCCAGGCCCGAGTGTGACGAGATGATCCTCACCAACAAAGACCTCTGCTTGGCCGGATTCGATGACGTAACACTCTTGGCCGACCCGCCCTTGATCGATCAGAAGCTCCCCCGCCTCGATCTCGACATCGTCGGCTAACTCGGCCACTCGATCGAGTTCGGCGTCGCTGAACCCCTCAAAGAAGGCCAAACCTCTCAGTCGAGAGGCCCCGTTCACCGCTTTTTTTCGCTTTCCGAACACAATTCCCACCTTTCGGCATAGACGGGTGCCCCCGTCCGCGACGATGGTAGGCGCAACCCGCTTCATCTGACCGGAGGAATTCATGGTCTCGGAACTCTTTGACCCTGCTGCATGGCGCCCAGTCCCCGGATTCGAGGA
This sequence comes from Acidimicrobiales bacterium, assembly GCA_044236415.1. Classification (GTDB taxonomy): domain Bacteria; phylum Actinomycetota; class Acidimicrobiia; order Acidimicrobiales; family Acidimicrobilacustridaceae; genus Acidimicrobilacustris. The sequence goes on from JBIIGP010000158.1 coordinate 683, forward strand.
CTTCACCGACATCACCTACCACCGCGCTGTCGACCAGGGAACGGTCCGCGTGGCGTTCAATCGTCCCGAAATCCGCAATGCCTTCCGACCACAAACTGTCGACGAGCTCTACCGAGCGCTTGACCATGCGCGCATGTCGAGCGATGTCGGCTGCGTGTTGCTCACCGGCAACGGTCCGTCACCACGAGACGGTGGCTGGGCCTTCTGTTCCGGCGGCGATCAACGGATTCGCGGCAAGGACGGCTACAAGTACGCCGACGGCGAAACTGCCGACACAATTGACCCAGCGCGAAGCGGTCGACTCCACATCCTTGAAGTGCAGCGGCTCATTCGATTCATGCCCAAGGTTGTGATCTGCGTTGTTCCTGGTTGGGCTGCCGGTGGCGGACACAGTCTTCACGTTGTGTGCGATCTCACACTTGCAAGTGCCGAACACGCGAAGTTCAAACAGACCGACGCCGATGTGGCCAGTTTCGATGGTGGATTCGGTTCGGCGTACCTCGCCCGTCAGGTCGGACAGAAATTCGCTCGCGAGATTTTCTTCTTGGGCCGTGAGTACAGCGCGGAGCAAATGTTCCACATGGGCGCGGTCAACGAAGTTGTCCCGCATGCTGATCTTGAAAAGGTTGCGCTTGAGTGGGCAGCGATGATCAACGGCAAGAGCCCAACTGCGCAACGCATGTTGAAGTACTCGTTCAACCTCATTGACGACGGACTTGTTGGTCAACAAATCTTCGCGGGCGAAGCGACTCGACTCGCGTACGGCACCGACGAAGCGGCAGAAGGTCGCGATTCATTCCTTGAAAAGCGCGACCCTGATTGGTCAAGCTATCCGTGGCATTTTTGACCTGCGGCCTCAGGTCGTTACGACGAGGACCACACCAATGAGTGCCATTGCGGCACCGATCCACTGCTCACGATCAAGATGCTCTCCATGCACTTGGCGAGCCAGCACAAGGGTCATCACGGGAAACATTGATGCCAGTGCAGCAACCACCGGCAGAGAACCCGACTGGGTTGCCACGCCATAGAGCGTCACAGCAACAACATCGCCAACACCGGCGATAGCCACCATAGGAAGAACGGAAGTCGCCGGTCTACGTGGCGCCCGCGTCGCAAGGACGGCACCGATAAGGACCACCGGGTAAACGACACGCATGACAAGGAGTGTCGAATAGGCACTCGTTTCGCTTCCATTCGCGACGGCGAGCAGCGAAATGCCGATTCCTAATGCTGCACCAAGGGCCAAGAGAATCGGGCGGTGCCCGCCCGAGCGGAAATCACGAATATGCGGTCCCCCGGCCAAGATCACGCCAGTAATTGCAATCGCAATTCCTATGGTCTGAGTTGCTCCCGGGCTCTCGCCCCGCAGGAAGCCGGCAACAACGGGCACAAGAACCGACGTGCTGGAAATTGGTGCGACAACACCCATTGGTCCAGTTGCGAGACCTTTGTAAAGCAACACAATGCCGATTGAGCATGAAACACCAGCGACGACACCCCAACCGACCACCGACGAGTCAAAAACCAAATCGCCACTGACAATGGCGATGACCGCGATGACTGGAAGCGCAATCAGGCTTGCCCACAACAACACCGTCGTCGACGGAGACTTCTTTGAAGCTGTGCCTCCAAAGAAGTCCGAAGTTCCCCAAAGAAGCGAGGAAACCAACGCCAAGAAAATGGCCATGTCAGCTTGCTCGTCGCACGACGAGTGCTCGATCACGACCAGCAAGGTCGGCATGCGTTTCGATTCCTACGAATCCAAACGATCGTGCGAGTTCCGAGGCTGTGTCGAGTTGACCCGGATCCATTTCGAGAATCAGTACACCACCAGGGCGAAGCCATGCCGGTGCATCTTCAAGAATCATTCGGATGTCATCGAGACCGTCTTCGCCAGCAATTAACGCCGACTGCGGTTCCCATTCACGAACGATGTCTTCAACCTCATCAGAGAGTGCGACATACGGAGGATTGCTAACGATCACATCGACGGCGCCGACAAGTTCCTTAGGAAGCGCCTCGAACCACGAACCTTCGGCGACCTGCACCCGGGTAGCGGCGCGACCGATACCGGTGAGATTCGATCGAGCGACGACGAGAGCGTCGGCTGATGCATCAGTGATCCACACCTCTGCTCGTTCAACTTCCACTGCGAGCGATAGTCCGATTGCGCCCGAACCAGTCCCGAGATCGATAGCAACCGGACGATCGATCCCTGCTGAACGCATCGCCTTCAACTGATCGATTGCAAGACCCGCAACCATTTCCGTTTCAGGACGCGGGATGAGCACACGGCGATCTACGAACAAATCAAGCGTTCGGAATCCCCAGCGTCCGAGTACATATTGCAGTGGTTCCCCAGCAAGCCGACGCTCAAGCATCAGGTCATGGAAATGCATCCCGCGCTCAGTGACATTTTCGTCAAGACCGAGGATGTACTCCACTCCGTCGAAACCGGCAGCACGCTCGATGATCCACCGCGTTTCGTTCGCTGGAGAATCAGCAATAACGGAAAGCCGCGCCTCGGTTTCAGCCGCGACTTCACGCCATGTGATGGTGTTGTCGCTCATACGTCGCGTTCACGGAGTTGCGTCGCCCGTTCGTCAGCAACCAGCGCGTCGACCACTTCATCAAGATCGCCACCGAGCACTTTGTCGAGTTTGTAAAGCGTCAAGCCAATACGGTGATCGGTGAGGCGATTCTCTTTGAAGTTGTAGGTACGGACCTTCTCGGAACGTCCACCACCACCGGTCTGCGCTTTGCGCGCGCCCGATGCTTCGGCTGCCTGTTTCTCCTGTTCGGCCTGCAACAAGCGACTACGCAACACTCGCATCGCCTTTTCGCGATTTTGGATCTGGCTCTTTTCGTCCTGCATCGCAACGACAACGCCCGTTGGAATGTGGGTAATGCGAACAGCCGAGTCGGTTGTATTCACTGACTGTCCACCAGGACCAGACGACCGGTACACATCAATGCGCAGTTCATTTGGATCGAGCACGACATCGACTTCATCGGCTTCAGGAAGCACCGTGACCGTCGCTGACGAAGTGTGCACTCGCCCCTGACTTTCGGTGACAGGAACTCGCTGCACGCGATGCACGCCGCCTTCGTGCTTCATCTTCGACCACACGCCATCGCCCGCGAGTCGGAAGGTCACGTCTGAATAACCGCCGAGGTCTGAAACCTGGGCATCCATGATTTCGAACTTCCAACTTTGCTTTGTTGCAAAGCCCCGATACATCTCGAAGAGATCACGAGCGAAGAGGTTGGCTTCTTCGCCACCTTCTGCGCCGCGAATTTCGACGATGACATTTCGATCGTTGTTTGGGTCCTTCGGAAGCAGCAAGACCTTGATCTCTTCATCGAGTCGCTCGATTGCGGCTTCTGCAGTATCGATTTCGTCGCGAAGCATCTCGCGGTCGTCGCCGTCAGAGTCGGTAAACATTTCTCGGGCTGCCGCGAGGTCTTCGGTTGCCTGACCGAGATCGCGCAATCGAGAAACGAGCTCACCAAGATCTCGGTAGCGGCGATTGAGTTCGGCATACCGCTTCTGATCGGAGATCATCGCTGGATCAGCCAATGAGCCTTCGATCTCGGTGTGTTCGCGTTCGAGATCGGGAAGACGTTCAAGCATGCTCATGGTGCAGTCTCGCGGTCTCGCCACTCGCCCGACAGTCCGATGACTTCAGCAGGACCGATGAGGCGTTCCGCCAGCCTTCGAGTGGCCGGGTGATCATCACGTTCGGGAACCACGATCACCACGCGGGCATCTGGATCGTTCAGGACACGAGCGTCGGCGGCGGTCGGCACCACATCAAGATCGATGCCAACAGAACAGGCCACGACGATGGGCTGGCCCGCGAGATCATGACCAACTGCGATGGATGCACCAATGTCTTTGACACTGTCACGTGGCGTTGGCGGCTCAACTGGCCGAAGTACCTGCGCTCCGATGAGGTGCGGGTCTTGCAACAGGCGCCAACGCAGCCAACCTTCGGGGGCCAGGCGACGAAGCGGGTGGGCCTCAGCATCGGCGCGACGGACGGCATCGACGCTTGCGATGACCGACTCAAGCGCTTTCGCCGTCGGAAGATTGCCGTGAACCATTGTGAATGCTTCACGGTCGTGGCGACCCACGCCGACTTCAAGTCTCGTGCCTTCGGTTGATTCCACGACGCGTGCAATTTCTAATCCGCGCAGTTCGCCTCGAATTTCACCGTGCTCGATAGTCACATCAACGCCAGCAGCGGTCAGCATCCCAATGAGTTCACGCGCTGCAGCCGATGGTTCGACCGGAACTGGAACTGGAGCAGGGGCAGCGGGAACAAGAGAACGCCCTTCAATTCTCCAGACTGTTGGTGCGTTTTCGAATTGTTCGGCCCGGCGCGAAACGATGCTTGAGGTCTCTACTGATTCCGCCATCACATGCAAAGTGGCAATGCCTTCACGATCAGCGA
>JBIIGP010000159.1:0-5127 GCA_044236415.1 Acidimicrobiales bacterium
CGATCTCTTCGATCTTGTACTCGGTATGAGGGGCGTACAGGACTGCGGCTCGTGTCCTCATGGGAACTCCTTGTCAGGGCGAAGGGCTGGCCTGTCGGCACAGCCCTTGCAATCTAGGCCCTCGGTCAGGCCAGCGTGTCAGTCGGCACAGTGCGGACCCGAACCTCGTGCTACATTATGTACCGAGTTGTAGATCTTATGTCGCATGTGACCAGTGAGTCCGATTACGGAACCAAAGGGGAACCCATGAGCACTCCGATTGCCAAGCGTCTTGGAATCGAATTTCCGATCTTCGCTTTCTCTCATTGTCGAGACGTGGTCGCTGCCGTTACAAACGCCGGTGGTTTCGGCGTTCTCGGCGCTCTGGCGTTCGGCCCGGAGCAACTTGAAATCGAGCTCAACTGGATCGACGAACACGTCAATGGCAAGCCCTATGGCGTCGACTTCGCCATGCCGGTGAATTACGTGGGCAAAGGCGGGGGAGAGGACGCATCGTTCGAATCCCTCGACGCCATGATTCCGACTCAACACCGAGAGTTCGTTGACGATCTGTTGGCGCGATACGGCGTTCCCGAACTACCGCCTGAATTGGAAGGCGGCCAAGTTGCTGCCGCTGGTCTGAATGTCGATGCGATGGGTCCGAGCCAGGTCGAGGTTTGTCTCAACCACCCGAACGTCAAGATGATCGTCAACGCTCTTGGGCCGCCCCCGCTGTATGTCATTGAACGTGCCCACGAAGCCGGCATCCTCGTCGGGGGCTTGGCTGGTTCGAAGGTGCACGCGGAACGTCAGGTCGCGATAGGCGTTGATGTGATCGTGGCCCAAGGCACCGAAGCGGGCGGACATTGTGGCGAGATCTCGACGATGGTGCTCGTGCCCGAAGTCGTCGATGCAGTTGGTCCCGACATTCCCGTGCTTGCAGCTGGCGGCATTGCAACGGGTCGACAAATGGCCGCGGCGATCGCACTCGGTGCACAAGGGGCATGGACTGGTTCGATGTGGCTCACTGTTTCGGAAGCCGATACCAATCCCGCTGCACTTGAAAACATGCTTGCGGCAACCTCACGAGACACCGTTCGCTCAAAGGCCATGACTGGTAAGCCGGCCCGACAGTTGCGCACAGCCTGGACCGATGCGTGGGAATCAGAAGATTCTCCCGGAACGTTGCCCATGCCGTTGCAAGGCATTCTTCATCAGGAGGCCGGACGTCGCACCCAGCGAGTCGGCACGCGTGAACTCATCGGCTTCCCGGTTGGCCAGATCGTTGGTCGCCTCAACAAAGTCCGGCCGACAAAAGATGTCGTACGCGAAATGGTCGAGGAATGGATTGACACCACCGAACGTATGGCCTCAATCCTGAGCGACTGACCAAAGAATCTGAACGACGGCCCGTTGTTGCGACTGACACAATGGTTGAAAGTTCCTAGAGGAGTTCTTATGAGTGACACATTCGTAGATGCACCGCTTCTTCATCACGCTGCCACATACACACACGGCGTTCCGTATGACTACTACCGGTGGCTTCGCGACAACGATCCTGTGGCATGTCTCGATCACCCCTCCTATGCGGGCGAGAAATTGTGGGTGGTGACTCGCTACGCGGACGTCCAGCAGGTGTCGCGTGATGCATCCACCTATCGCAATGCCCCAGATCCATTCATTGACGATGGCGTGAGTGACCCAGCTACTGGTGGCAACAATCAGCTGATGATCAGTCTTGATGCTCCTGACCACATGAAACTGCGCAAGATCATCAACAAGGGCTTCACGCCCAAGCGGGTTGCGCAGTTGGGCGACATGCTTCGCACGCGAACGAACGACATCATCGACGGCCTCGCTGGTCAAACGAGCGCTGACCTCGTCCACGACCTCGCGTTGTGGCTTCCGCTGCACGTGATTGCTGACATGGTGGGTGTGCCCGAGGAAGATCGTGCTCAGGTTTTCGAGTGGACCGAAAAAACCTTCGGGTTCGATGCCTCAGTGACTCCGGAAGAACGGGCGCAGGCAGCAACAGACATGTTCATGTATGCCGATGCCATGTGTTCCGAGCGAGCCGACAATCCCAGCGACGACCTGATGAGCGTCCTGCTTCATGCCGAGGTCGAAGGCGAGAAGCTCACGGCATTCCAGATCGAATTGTTCTTCATGCTTCTGCAGAACGCCGGCTCTGAGACAACCCGAAACTTGATCACAACCGGAACGCTTGCACTGCTGCAAAACCGCGATCAGTACGAGATTGTTCGCAACGACCTTTCCGTGATCCCAACGGCAATTGAAGAGTTGCTCCGTTTCTCCACTCCGGTCATTCAGTTCACTCGAACGGCATCGGTAGATACCGAACTCGGCGGGAAGAAGATCAAGGCGGGCGAGCGCGTACTCATGGTCTACGCCTCGGCGAATCGCGATGAGCGTGCTTTTGAAAACCCCGACTCAATCGATGTGCGCCGCAACCCGAACGATCATGTTGCGTTCGGCGCTGGTGGTCCGCATTTCTGCTTGGGTGCAAACTTGGCCCGTATCGAAGGTCGAATCATGTTCGAGGAAATCCTCACTCGTTTCGAGGGTCTGCGTTTCGTAGGCGATCCAGCGGACTATCCGCGAGTCCATTCGAATCTGATCGACGGCTTTGCGCATGTCCCGATTGAATGGGATTCGATCGCTGCTCCGAGCTAGAAGGCTTTAACGGCCGGACTACTCGAACTTCGCACCGATCATGCGTAAGAGTCCAACAACGTCTTCGGGTTGGTCGGGCGCCTTCGGTCCGGGAATCCAACGAACGGGACCCTGCGCGCTGTTGTAGTGAAACGAACCGTGCGTTTCGTAGCGTTCCCACCACACCGGTGATCGGGGATCACGGCCGACGCTGATTCCCTCAAAAGGGGACATCGCATAGAGCATTGGGACTTCCGGATGTTCGTCAACCACGACGCCGTCGATCGAAAGCGAAAGCTTCCACGTGTTGCTGCCGATTGCGTCGAAGGAACACTCCAGCAGATGTTCTCCCGCGTCCAGCGAAGGACCGGCCAGAGTTGTCAGCGTGCCGCGTCCGTCATTGAAGACGAGAGTTGGTCGGCGATCTTCGAGGAGGTAGAGCGCGTAGCCGCCACTCTGGTCGCCGTGCGCCGCGATCGTACCTAACGACTGTTCTGTGACAGTGATTGGCGCTTGGAACTGAAACGAAGACAGCCAGATGAGTTGCAATGACCGCCAGCGCTCAAGGGTTGGGGTTCCTGGCCACACCGAAAGCGGTTGTTGGACGATTTCGGTTTCGGGTGGTCGGAGCACGTATTTCAGTCCGGTTCCTTCATCAAGCGGAAAGACCTGACCATCCCATGCGGCGTCATTCCACGCAGCGGCGAGTTCCGCGAGTTTTTCCGGATGGCTTTCGGCCAGATTGTGAAGTTCGGTGCGATCATTTGTGAGGTTATAGAGCTCCCATTCGCTATCGCTGAAAGGCGTGAATGGTTGGTGCAGCGTGACGATTTCCCAGCCGTCTCGGTAAAAGCCACGGTGACCGATCATTTCGTAGAGCGCCTCGGTGCGCTGCGGGGGAGCGCTTGCATCGCGCAACGTCGGAGCCATGCTTGAGCCAGTTCGGGGCTTAACGTCAGTTCCATTGCGAGTTGTTGGAGCGCTTATCCCAATGAGATCAAGAAGTGTTGGGAAGATGTCCGAGACGTGTGAGTACTGGCGACGCATCTCACCGCTGTTGAGTTGGCCGGCATTCCATGAAAAGAGAAATGGAACCGTATGTCCGCCGGCATGGGTGTTGATCTTGTAGAGGCGGAACGGTGTGTTGCCTGCCATTGCCCATCCGCGCGGATAGTGCGGAGAGGTTTGGGGGCCGCCGATGAGATCGAAGCGATCAAAATCGGTGTCGATGTCATCGCCGGCGGTGAGGTGCACCATGTAAGCACTCGTGCCCACCATCTCACCTTCACGTGAAGCGCCGTTATCAGAAGTGAAAATCACGATCGTGTTGTCAAGCTCGCCCATGTCGTCAAGAGCATCGAGAAGACGGCCAGTGTTTTCATCAACGTTCGTCACCATCGCAGCGAAGACTTCCATGTAGCGCGAATAGAGCGCCTTTTGGGTGTCGTCTAATTCATCCCAGGGATCTACGTCGTTGTTCAGTTCCGTATTTCGCGGCGCGAGCACGATGTCATCGCCGACGACGTTGAGTTCCTTTTGGCGCGCGAATCGGCGAAGGCGAAGTTCATCCCAACCTTGGTTGTAGTTGCCTTTTTGCGAAGCGATATCAGCGGCCTTCGCATGCAGCGGAGCGTGGATAGCTCCGTGAGCGATGTAAAGGAAGAAGGGTTGGTTCGGCGCAGACGCTTTGCCCGCACGCACCATGGCGATAGCTTCGTCGGTGATGTCGTCGGTGAAGTAATAACCCTCGGGGTAGGTGTCGGTCTCGACTGGAGTGTTGTCGCGAACCAATCGGTGTGGTTGATGAAGATTCGTGAATCCGTCGAGGAATCCGTAGAACTGATCGAAGCCGCGCTGACAGGGCCAAGAATGACGCGGACCGGCATCGGATTGATCGGAGTCTTTTGCGAGATGCCATTTGCCAACCATGTAGGTGGCGTAACCATTCGCCTGAAGAGTTTCGGGAAGCGTGATGACATCTTCTGCGAGTTCCATTGCATATCCCGGAAAGCCCGGGTCGGAATGGGCAACGGTGCCGACTCCGGCGGCATGTGGATTCATTCCAGTGAGAAGTGCTGCGCGAGTGGGCGAACACATAGGCGTTGAATGGAAATCGGTGTACTGAAGTCCGCTCTTCGCGAGACGGTCGATGTTGGGAGTCTGAATCTCGCTGCCGTACGGGGCGGTATCGGCGTAACCGAGGTCGTCGCAAAGGATGACGACGACATTGGGTGCACCTTCCGGAGCACTGGGCCTATGTGGCCACCACGACTCTGAGGTCGCAAAGACTCTTCCGACTTTTCCGTGGAATCCGGGGTAGGTGCCGGTGGTTTCGTTGTCGCTCATCTCGTCCCCTCAAAGCAAGCGTGGGGGTCAGCGTAGTTGGCGCCGTAAATCGGCAATCGTGCTCCTGCTCAGTTGCCGGCAGAACCAGCGACAAGCGTCGTTACCTGAAACCCGCCGCAAGCGCTGTAG
>JBIIGP010000160.1:0-5093 GCA_044236415.1 Acidimicrobiales bacterium
CATAGTTCGGTCCCCACACGAGGTCGATATCGCCGGTCCACCACTCGATAGGAGGCCACGGACCTCGCCTCCAGAGCGCTCGAAGGGGACGGGCAACCATTGGACGTCGATGGGCGCGCACACCGGGCGGGAGTTCGTCGAGCATTGGCCCTGCCCCGCGGCGTGAGACGGCAAACGCGGAAACCTCGAGTCCGGGACGCGCGAAGCGATGAAGGTAGGTGCGTGTCACGCCACCGATGCCAGTTCGGTGTCCGATGAGTGAGGTCGCGTCAGCGGCGATTCGCACGTCAGCGACGCCCGCGCTCAGCGACGAGCGAGGCGAACGTGCCGAGCGTCGTGGTCATTGTCTTTGCGATCTCGGACCCCGACGGGAGCGTTACGCCAGATTCCCGCTCCCATTCGCGGCGTCGTACCTGCAAACGGTTGAACCCGAGGATTCCGAAGCCGAGGCCGACGCTGAGGGCTTCATAGGCGGCACGTCGAATGGGGTCATACGCGGCATTTTCCACGGAGGTAAGCGTAGACGGGGGTCAGCGGGATCTGACGCTAGGAGGACTACCCTCGGAGACCGTCGTGACTGTTCCCGAACCCCCCTCCACGCCGGCCTCCGGGCCGATTGCGGACCCGAACCCCCTTTCCGGAGGCGGTTCGGTGCCTCCAGCGGGTGCTGATTCTGAGTCGATCTTTGACGACCTTCTTGCTGCGCTGAGCAAGAGTTCCGCTACTTCGGCCGATACCGATCCGTCATCGCCAAGTTTCGAATCCCTCTTCGAGGCAGAGGAACCTGAGGGGCCTGCCCCCGCCGTCGTCGCGGTGATGGTCGCTCATAACCCGGGCGGATGGTTCGAAGAGACGCTGTCGAGCCTTGGCGCCCAGGACTATTCCGCGCTTTCCGTTCTTGTCATCGATGCTGCGAGCACAGATGGGGTCGAACTCCGAGACCGGGTCGGCGAAGTTCTCCCCGACGCCCATCTTCGTCACCTGCCCGAAAATCATGGCTACGCCGCTGCAGCCAATGAAGCTCTGGTTGCTGTGCAAGGCGCTGCGTTCTATCTGTTCTGTCACGACGATGTTCGCCTCGATCCAGATGCTGTACGACTGCTCGTCGAAGAGGCATTTCGATCGAATGCCGGAATCGTCGGACCCAAACTCGTTGAGTGGAGCGAGCCACGACGGTTGCTCTCAGTTGGTATGGGTGCTGATCGGTTTGGTCATCCTGCGGCCTATGTCGAACGAGGCGACCTTGATCAAGAGCAACACGACGCGGTGCGCGACGTGTTTTTCATTCCTGGAGCCGTGACGCTGATTCGGGCTGATCTCTTCGAAGCCCTTGGTGGTTTCGACTCAGCAATTTCGTTTCATGGTGAGGATCTCGAACTTTGCTGGCGGGCTCACGTCGCCGGAGCGCGTGTGATCGTGGCTCCTGCGGCACGTGTCGCCCATCTTGAGGCGCTTGGAATTCGTCGACCCGTGGACGATCGTCGTCGGCTCCAGTCCCGACATCGATTGCGAGCGATGCGCGATTCGGACACCCTCGGTACTCGTGTGCGGGCAACTCCGGAAGCGTTGATTCTTTCTCTTCTGGAAATCGTCCAAGCACTTGTGCTGGGCCACTTCCGTCGGGCACGAGATATTTGGTCCGCATGGACATGGAATTCGCGAAACTCGTCTTCTGCGCGAACGCGACGAGCGTCACTTGCCGCCATCCGGCGCGTTCCTGACAGCGAAGTTCATGCGTTTCAATCTCGTGGAAGCGCCCGCCTCACTGCGTTCATGCGTCACCGGATTGCTCGTTCCGAAGCGGCGGCCGGCGGACGCGAACTCATGTCGAATCTTCGAGATGCCCGATCAGCGACTCCGTTTGTTATCTGGGTGTTGATGATCGCATTTCTTTTCGCCGGCGGACGCGAACTCGTTCTTCATGGAGTCCCCGCCGTTGGTGATTTCGTGCGCCTTCTTCCGCCCGGACAAATGGTTGAACGCTGGCTCAGCGGTTATCAGTCAGTCGGACTCGGATCCACAGCACCGGCTCCAACTGGTTTCGGTTTTCTCGGAGCCTTGAGCTACCTCTTCTTCGGTGCTGTTGGTCTGCTGCGTGGCGTGTTGATTCTTGGACTTTGGCCACTCGGTGTTTTGGGAATGTGGCGTCTCACACAACCGGTGACTTCTCAGCGTTCGCGTCTGCTCGCGTCGATTGTCTATTTGATCATTCCCGTTGCTGCGAACGGTATGGCTCAAGGGCAGTGGGGGACATTGGTTCTCTACGCGTTGCTTCCTTGGGTCGTCTCTCAACTCGCGTCAGCAAGTGGCCTTGCTCCCTTCGGAACAATTGGCAACCAAGCCGGACCAGGCGTTCGATCTCGTCCGTTATTGCATCGCACACTTTCGGTCGGGCTATTTGTTGCACTTGGTGCTGCTATCGATCCCTCGGTGATCGTTGTGGTGGCCGGGGTCTCGATTGCGTTTGCTGTTGGTGGCTGGGTTGCAGGCCAGTTAGTTGGAAGTGGTCGAATCCTGTTGGTCGGTGTTGGTGGTTCGGCAGTTGCGTTGGTTCTGCACTTGCCGTGGAGTCTCGGATTCCTTGACGGTTGGGATTCGCTGGTTGGAGTTTCCTCCAACGGTGGGTTTGCTCTTGGTCTTGCCGATGTTCTCCGATTCGGAACGGGACCATTTGGGACAGGAATCCTCGGTTGGCTGCTTCTCGTCACCGCGTTGTTGCCGCTCTTCATCGGTCGGCAGTGGCGGCTTTCTTGGGCCGTTCGCTCGTGGGTGCTGGCACTTGTCGGTTTCGGATTGGCGTGGGGAGTCGGTCAAGGATGGCTCACCGAGTACCTGCCTTCGCCATCGATGTTGTTGGTGCCATCTGCACTCGGAGTCGCGCTCGCCGCTGGTTTGGGCATGGCGGCCTTTGAGATTGACCTTCCCGACTATCACTTTGGTTGGCGGCAGATCGTCTCGTTGCTCGCCGCCGGTTCATTCATCGTTGCGCTCGGTCCTGCTCTGATGTCGTCGTTCTCAGGCCGCTGGGACATGCCACGTGGTGACTTCAATCGTTCGCTTTCTTTCCTTGGCGACGGCACTACCGATGGTGCGTACAGGGTTTTGTGGCTCGGTGATGCCACTGCACTGCCACTCCAAGGGTGGGCCCTCGACGCACCAGCGGTCGATGACCTCGGTCCCGACAGAACGCTCGCGTATGCGACGACCATCTCTGGCACGCCCTCGATCGCTGAGCAGTGGGCAGGTTCGGACTCAGGAGCAACGAGCAATCTTGCGCGAGCTCTTCAAACCGCGTCAGAAGGCGGAACCGCTCGGTTGGGTGCGTTGTTGTCGCCCATGGCGGTGCGCTACGTCGTCGTTCCAGTCGCACCAGCTCCTGATCCCTACGCCCGCTCTCGGGCGTCAGTACCGACCGACTTGCTGGCAGTACTCGATGCGCAGCTTGACCTCGCATCGATCACGGTGAACCCCGGAGTGCGCGTCTACCGAAATTCAGCGTGGGCGCCAGGAGTAACCGAATTGCCGAGTGAAACGCAGTTGCCAAATGGTGGACCCTCGCTCGCTGATCGCACAGATCTTGCTCTTCAGGGCTCAACCGCAGTGCTCACCGATTCATCAGGATTCGCGGAGTACAAGGGTGAGTTGCCCGGCGCTGGCGAGGTCTATGTGGCCTCGGCAGGCGAAGATTGGCAACTCAAGGTCGATGGACAGTCGTTGCAGCGCAACTCGGCGTTTGGTTGGTCGAGTTCGTTTACTGCGACCAACGGCGGTGTCGCCACGCTCTCGTTCGAGACACCTGCAACACGAGGGGCACTTCTTGCGGGCCAGGTCGTTCTTTGGATTCTCGCTGTTGTGTACCTGCTCCGAGTTCGAGTCCGTGAGGATGAACGCACCGACCTCTTACCGGTCGTACCCGCAGAACCAGCAGTTGAAGTTGGGACAGAAACTGTCGTTGAATCGATGGCGCTCGTCGATGCGGTGATGCTTGAAGAATTCGCTGATTTCGGAGCCGAGACCGTGGCCGTCGAGACCGTGGCCGTCGACGTCGCAGTTGATGTCAACCTCGCAGTCGATGAGGCAATCGAAGTCGAGTCCCAAGTCCCGGAGGAACCGCAGGTCGGATCCATGTCTCCGGAAGAATCAGAAGCGTTCTGGAAAACCGGTCGCAGAGGCCTCCGGAGGAAGTCGAAATGAACCGAGCCTGGCGAGTTCCGATTCTTCTGCTTCTACCGGTTCTGCTTGTGTGCGCGGTAGTAATCCAGAACCGAAGTGCATCGACATCGAATTCCAATGTTCGACTCAACGGGATGGTGCCAGCGGCATCGCCTGAGGGAGCTCTGAGTTCAACCTGGTACTGCGCTGCCGGATCGGCGACTGGAGTTACCGCAGGAGATACCGCAGGCTTCGCTGAACAGTCGGTCATTATTTCGAATGCAACTTCTGAGGCTTCGACTGGCGCGGTTTCTGTGTTCACCGAGAAGGGGGACGCCACGGTCAAGGCCGTGAAGGTAGAAGCCCATAGCCAAACAACAGTTCGCGTGAGCGACATTGTGAAGGCTCCTTGGGCGTCCGCACTCGTCGAGATGTCTGGCGGCGCCATCACTGTGGTGCACGAACTTCGTGGACCGACCGGACGTTCAATTAGTGCATGCGCGTCGAGCCCGAGTGCTCAGTGGTACTTCCCTTCGGGCACAACACGAGCAGGTTCCCGCAACCTCATGGCGCTATTCAATCCATTCCCCGGAGAAGCCACAGTCGATTTCGCCTTCGACACTGAAGACGGGGCGCGTACTCCTCAACAACTCCAGGGCATGGTCGTCCCTGGTGGTCGAGTCGTGGTCGTCGATGTCGGTGCAATCGTGACTCTCCGTGAACGGGTCTCGACCACGGTGACTGTCCGCATCGGGAGATTGATCGCTGAACAGATTCAGACCTCCGACGGTCGTGCGAACTCTGAGCAAGGACTGACTGCAGTTCTTGGCGCGACATCAACGTCGCCAATTTGGACATTTCCGGTTGCAACCGCAGCGTCAACGTCTGCTCGCGAGATTGTTTCCATACTCAACACTGGCGATTCCGATACTGAAGTGCAG
>JBIIGP010000010.1:0-18298 GCA_044236415.1 Acidimicrobiales bacterium
CAACTGGTTCTCAAGCTTCAGTACCCCAATGGTTTCGGATTTCAGGGAGTTCCGCTCGCCTTTCGGTGAGTTCGCCTCCAAAGAGTTCACCTGACGTTGTCCAACGGTTTCCCGCTGCTCAACACCTCGCTCACCTCCACAGTTCATTCTTCATTTGTACGTAGATGACTCCTGCTCCCTCAACAACGAAGAGGTCGTACACCGATGTCAAAGCTCCGCTCCCTTCGCACCCTGGGCGTCCTTTTCGCTCTTGTGGCCTATCTGTTCTCGATCGTGACTCTCAGCCCAGCCGGTGCAGAAACTGCGTCGGTTCCGGTGAACGTCACGGCCTCCTCCACTGTGGGCCTGGTTGACGGCCAAGCCATCACCGTGACGGTGACCGCAGGTTCGAGTCCCATTTACGGCATCGAGGCTCGGCAGTGCTCCTTGGCCGGTTCGATCGACTACACAGCTGACTTCTCCCCGACTGTCTCGGGCAAGTGCACTCCCACCGCTCTTGGTTCGGCTGGTGCCGATGCGTACAAGACGGTAACTGCGGTTGATCCGTTCAGTACCGCGACTCTTGTATTCAAGGTCGGAAAGGGCTCAAGTGGGTCGTTCAACCTTCAGTCAGGTGGAACGTCCACGGTGCAGTGCGATGAAACAAACGCTTGCAAGCTCACCCTTCTTCTCCAGGTCCGGGGCGGAACAGTGTTCCAGTCCTTCCCTCTCGGTTGGGACGGCATGGGGGCACGTTTTACTCCTGTTACTCCTGTTCGCATCCTCGACACTCGTACAACGAACACCCCAAGCGGCGTCGCCGGCCGTGTTCCTGAAGCAGGCACACTCAACCTTCAAATCACCGGCGCAAATGGGATTCCGGTCGATGCGACCGCCGTCGTGATGAACGTGACTGCTGTTGCTCCGACGGGCGCAGGATTCGTCACCGTCTGGCCACGTGGAGTGACACAACCTCTTTCTTCGAACCTGAATTTCGCGCCTGGCGATGTGGTTCCCAACCTTGTGACTGTCGGGATCGGTTCAAACGGTCAGGTCAGCCTGTACCACCAAGGTGGAACGAATGACCTCATTGCCGATGTGGTTGGTTACTACTCGCCAGTGGCCGGTGATTACTTCACTCCGCTCACGCCGGTTCGTGCGCTCGATACCCGCACCACCAACACGCCGAGTGGAACTGCAGCTCGAGTTGGTCAAGGTGGAGAGATTTCGCTCACCATTGCAAATGCAAACGGTGTACCAGCAAATGCAACGGGCGTGGTCCTCAATGTCACTGCGGTTAGCCCAAATGCGGCTGGATATGTCACGGTCTACCCGAACGGTGTGACTCGACCGCTTGCCTCGAATCTCAACTTCGTGCCTGGTGACATCATTCCCAACTCAGTCATTGTTGGCATCGGTTCTGCCGGAAAAGTCAATCTTTTCAATGCGAACGGAACCATTGACCTTGTTGCCGACATTGTGGGCTATTACTCGCCGGATAACACTGCCAAGCAGTTCTTCCCCATTACGCCCATTCGTGCACTCGATACGCGTAATGGAACCGGTGGCTTCAGCGCAGCAGTTGGTCAAGGTGCCTCTATCGATCTGACGATCCGAGGTGCAAACGGAATACCGAACACGGCTTCCGCCATCGTGATGAACACCACTGCCGTGCTTCCCACGGGTGGAAGTTTCCTCACGGTGTGGCCGACCGGTGTGACTCGACCGCTTGCCTCAAATCTCAACTTCGTGCCTGGCGACATCATTCCGAACCTTGTGCAGGTGGGAATCGGTAGCAATGGCAAGGTGAGCCTCTTCAACAACGCCGGAGCGGTCAATTTGGTCGCTGACCTCACGGGGTATTTCGCTTGACGGACACTCCCTGTTCCGCAGGTGGAAGCTCCCGGCGATTCGTCGCCGGGAGCTTCGTATTCCTGATTTCGATTTCTGTCGTTGTCCTTGTTGTCCTGTCTGTTCTTCCAATGGGATCAAAGCGGGCTGAGGCATCGAACATCTCAACGCCGTGGACGGTGTCGGTGACCCCGTTCGACGACATCAGTGATGGAACGCGCATTCGAATCAACCTTCAGACTGACAGCGCACATCCAATATCAAGTGCGAAAGCGCAGGTGTGTAGATCAGGAGTGAACTACGGCACCAGTACGTTCTTCGTTCCCAATGACGACTTTCGTATCGGTGGAGCAAACTGTCCGTCAGTACCGATCTCGACTTCGGGAGATCTCTCGGCGCAAGCATCGAACACCTTCACCAATGCAGTGCGACCGGGCGGCGACACGTTCACGATCGCTGCCGGTGTTGGAACGGTTGCATGGAATGACACCAACGGTGCGGCGAAGTCCCTCACTTGCGATGCGCAAAACCCTTGTGACCTTGTTGTCCAAGTCCGCGGTATTGGTAGCGATGGAATTCTTCGGTGGGTCCCGTACATCCAACGGCTCACCTACCGGATCGATGACCCCATCGCGGGTTGTGGCGGACCAGCTGCGGGGCTCATTTCGAGTGCAAGTTCCGAGCGGAACACACGCTTGTGGGTCGATCTCACGCTCGCACAATGCAAGGCTCCTGGCGCGCAGGCTGGCGCCTTGAGTAGTGCAAGTTTTGCCGGCGAAGGTAGTGCACTCGAGATGTACTCCCGAAGCGATGTGGACTTTGTCTACAGCAGCGTCGTTTATGACAGTGCGCCAGGACTTGGTCGGGGTGATTCATCGGATCCGTTAACCCCGCGCGAATCAGCTCTGGTTCCCGTTGCGTTGAACGCAACAGTCCTTGCGGTTGGCAACGGCTATCAGGGTGCGAACGGTGACAAACTCCCATACTCAAACGTCAAGTTGACGCTTGATGAAGTTGCTGCGTTGTTGTCTGGTGGCCCTGATCAGATCAACAGTTATCTCTCTGCGATTTACGCGCGCAACCCCCAGCTTCAGGGGACGGGCATGTTCTCGACGTCATCTTCTATCCGACTCGGAGCTGCACCCGATAAGGAGAGCACGACCTGGTACTCGACGGGGATTCTTGACTCCTTGCGCCCCAATATCTGGAAAGTGCCAAATACGGGTACGTTCGGGATCGACGCAGGGCGAGACCGAACTGCAGTGACTTCGTTTGCATTGGCCGATCCGTCATTCCAGGGCGTAATCAATCTCTTCACGGGCACGTCAATTCTTGACAAGACAATCAAGGCGCAGGGTAATGGTGATTACGGCGGGATCTGGGCTGTCACCGATCTCGCAACTGCTCGCAGCCTCGGAATGACTGTGGTGCAAATTGAGAATGCGGCGGGGGCATTTGTCGAGCCAACTCAGGCGTCAATGCTCGCTGCAGTGTCCGCTATGACCACTGCATCTGATGGCCGCCTCATTCCCAACTATTCGGCTACAGCGGTGCAAAACGTCGAGCCGTATCCGCTCACGTTTGTTGAATACGCCGTCGCACCGCTGAAGCCACTCGTCGATGATCGGTGCAATCCGCGACCAACCTCACAAGAGCTTTTGACAGATTGGCTGACCTACGTCACTCAAACTGGTCAACAGAATCTCCCTGACGGCATGGAAGCGATTACTCCCTCAATGGCGCAGACGGCACAGACGCAGATTGCTCTAGTGGGAACTGTTGCGAATACGTGTGTTCCGATTCCCGATGGCCCGGGTGATCCCGCAACCAGCGGAGGAGTCACACCAGTGTTGCCGCCTTCAGCTCTGACGAGTCGATTCGGATCCTCGGTAGCCAGAGTCGCGCCTGCTGGTTCCACAGTCGCGGTCGACGCGCAGTTGGCCTCAGTGCAGGCGGATATGCCTGACTTCGTGCGCCGTTCGGTAGGAACCAACGTGCTGGCGCTCGTCGGTTTGGCCGCCGTGCTGGGCTTGCTCACCGTTTCTGCGATGGCAACCTCGGGTCGTTTGTCGCTCAGCCGTTTCGGGCGGGGCGGACGTAGATCGTGACCTCGGTACTGAATCGCATGGAATCAAAGAAAGCCGCACCCTCAGCTGACTCGGTCGAACCTGACGAGCTGATTGAGGCTGAAGTCGAAGAGACCGACGCGCCAGTTCAACAAATCTCCACTGGTCCACTCGTCGCGCTTTGGTGCGTGATCGCAGTTGTGATTTTCGGACTCGTGCTCTATGTAATAGAGCCGCTATTCCAAGAACGTGATCAGGGAATGCTTCTCGATAGCTACCGCACGTCAATCGATAAGGCAGCGAATCAAGCAACTGGCTTGCAGGGAGTCGAAGTCCCGACTGTGGCCCCAGCGTTCGGGAGCCCCGTCAGTGTTCTCGAAATCGGCTCGCTCGGACTCCAGACCGTTGTCGTCGAAGGCGTCGATTCAGCAACGACTCGTGTCGGTCCCGGCCACGTTCCGGGAACGGCTGCACCCGGTCAGCCAGGCAATTCGGTCATCGTTGGCCGCCGCACAATGTTCGGCGGAACGTTCGGTGATCTTTCGTCAATGACTATTGGCGACGAAATCATTGTGACGACAACGCAGGGTCAGAGTCTTTATCAAGTCACTGATGTTGGTGGTTCTGAACTCACACCGGATGCGAATCCAATAACGGCGCCGGCAGTTGCAGCGCCGACGACGACAACAACGAGCACCACAACGACAACGGTCCCTGCTGTCGAGGGTACTGCTCCGACGGAGACGGTTCCGCCTGCGGCGGAAGTTTCAGTCGATGCTGCAGTCGCCGAAGCCACGGGTGAATCAACGACAACAACGGTCGCTCCGGTGGAGTCCTCGTTGAATGGCGGAAAGCTGCCGCTTAACAGCCTCTACGGAACATCAACCGATGATCGACTTACGCTCGTGACTTCAGCGAGTGCGTTTCCATGGAACTCGGCTGAAGCCGAAGTTGTTGTTGCAGTGATGATTGGCAAGCCATTTGCACCTACACCGCAAAACGGGCGCATGGCCGACCAAACGGGAAACACAGGCGATACAACGGCCTGGCCGATCGTTCTGTTGTCGGTCATCTTCCTCGCGGCCACCATCGCTGGGACAGTGCTTCTCTATCGCCGTTCGTCGCCTCGAGTTGCGTACCTCTTGACGGTTCCACCACTGGTGGTCTTTGCGATCCTTGCGGCGGAATCGTTTAGCCGCCTGCTACCTGCCTGGGCATAAGCGCTCTTAACGCGGAGGGCGGATGAGGCCTTCCTGCACAACTGTGACGGCGAGCTGACCGTCGCTCGTGAACACTGAGCCAGTAGCAAAGGCGCGTCCGCTCGCGGCGCTGGGTGTTTCCTGCGCGTAGAGCAACCATTCATCGGCCCGGAACGGACGGTGAAACCACATCGCGTGATCGAGGCTGGCCATGAAGACGTTGTCGATGGGTCCAAGCGCGTGCGGCAGTAGGGCAGTGTCGAGAAGTGTCATGTCGGACGCGTAGGTGAGTGCACAGGCGTGGAGCACGGGGTCGTCGGGCAGCTTGCCGGTGGCCTTCATCCAGACGCGCTGGTAGGGGGGCAACTCGCGATGGCGGTCTTCAGGTGACCAGTCGCAGTTACGAAGGTCGAAGGGCAGATCCATCTCGAACCGATGATCATCGTATTCAGCTGCGAATTCCGCCCATCGCTCTTGAACAGTGGGGAGCGTCTCGGGAGCGGGAACCTCGGGCATCGTCGCGGAGTGATCGAAGCCGTCTTCGGGGACTTGGAAGGAAGCCGAAAGACTGAAGATGGCTCGCCCGTGCTGAATGGCAGTGACGCGGCGAGTGGTGAATGAGAGGCCGTCGCGGATCCGCTGAACCTCATAGAGGATTGGAACCCGAGAATCACCAGGACGAAGGAAGTAGGCATGCAGCGAATGCACCCGCGTCTCTGGTTCTACTGTGCGCGCCGCAGCGATGAGCGCCTGACCGGCAACCTGTCCACCGAAGACTCGCTGTTGTTCCGACGGGGGACTGATGCCACGGAACATGTTGACTTCGATGGGTTCGAGATCAAGAAGGGTGAGGAGTGCGTCTACTGCGGCCTGAGTCACCCCCTTAATCTCCCACATTGAGCGGACTTTTGTGGGCGTTCTTCCCGCATCAGTGCGGGCAGTGCCGGTAGGGTCCGCGCATGGCTACGAACTTTCCACAGGGATTCCGTTGGGGCACCGCAACCGCAGCACATCAGGTCGAAGGTGGCAACTGGAACAACGATTGGTGGGCGTGGGAACACGCGCCGAACACGATTTGTGAAGAACCGAGTGGCGACGCGTGCGATCAGCTGAACCGCTACGACTCCGATATCGCACTGTGCGCGGAACTTGGGTTCGACAACTATCGATTCTCGATTGAGTGGTCGCGCATCGAACCTGAGTCCGGTGAATTCTCAATGGCGGCACTCGACCATTACCGACGCGTGCTTGCGTCATGTCATGCACATGGCATTGAACCAGTTGTGACGTTCCATCACTTCACAACTCCACGGTGGGTTGCTGCCGAAGGCGGATGGCACACTGCGTCGACCGTTGATCGCTTTCTTCGTTTCGCGGAAAAGTCCGTGAATCATCTTGGTGATCTCATCGGCACGGCGTGCACGATTAACGAGCCCAATATCGTTTCGTTTGTTGGGTATCAGATGGGAATGTTTCCGCCCGGAGCAACGGACGACGCACAGTTTGAAGCGGCAAACGCAAACTTCATCGACGCTCATCGGCGAGTCGTCCCCGTACTGAAGGGCGGCCCCGGAGATTTCCCAGTGGGACTCACGTTGTCGATGGCCGATTACCAGGCCGTCCCCGCCGACGATTCAGACGCGATCGCACGACGTGATCACATCCGCGCCGTGTCAGAAGATCAGTTTCTCGACATCGTCGGCAAGGACGACTTTCTAGGAGTACAGGTGTATAGCCGCACGCGAGTTGGTGCGAACAGTGTGCTGGGTGGCGAAGAAGGCGTTCCAACCCTTCCGATGGGTTACGAGTTCTGGCCCGAATCGCTCGGCGCGTGTTTGCGGCGCGCGTGGGACTACACCGGGGGTTCAGTTCCGTTACTTGTGACCGAAAACGGAATCGGCACCAATGATGATCCACAGCGAATTGAATATGTGCAGCAAGCGCTTGAAGGTGTCTTGTCGTGCATTGCCGATGGTATTGATGTGCAGGGCTATACCTATTGGAGCCTCATGGATAACTTCGAATGGGCATTTGGCTATCGGCCCCGTTTCGGGATCATCGAAGTGGATCGCGCAACTCAGCGACGCACAGTGAAGCCAAGCGGTGAATGGTTGAGCAGAATCGTTCGAGCAAACGCTCTCTGATTCGGGTGATTCTGGCAGTAACGAACAGACCGGGGGCGCCGCAGGTGGCAACTAGGGTGGTTTGGTCCGACTCGAACGCGAGGAGCGCCCCCTGATGGGCCACGAAATCAATCAGGAGTTCCCCGCGTCGTCACATACGGTGACGCCACTTCCTGAAACCTTCGGGGTCCTCGGAAAGATTGTTTTCTCAATCCGGACCCGCGGGCTTCGTTACGCCCTCGTCGCTGTCGTAAATGTTGTCGTTGGGCAAAGTCTTCTACTTGCCCTGCAGGGTGTCATGCGTCCGAGTTGGGCGAACGTTGTTGCCGTCTGCATTTCTGCCGTTCCGGCCTATTACATGAACCGCGCTTGGGTATGGGGAAAACGCGGCAAGAGTCATTGGAAGAAAGAAGTGCTTCCGTTCTGGCTCTTCACGGTCGCCGGGTTGCTTCTTTCGACAGTCGCTATTTGGGTCGTCCATCGCTTTACCGATGCCAAGTTGGTCATCAACTTTGTTCAGTTGCTTTCGTTCGGCGTTCTTTGGGTCATCCGTTTCTTCGTGCTTGATAAGTTGTTCCATGTTGAAGTCTTCGAAGACGACACTCCCGACGAGGACTGAATGATGGATTCGGTAATGAAGGCTGCTGCCGAAGCCGCTCGTGGATTCATGCCCCCCGATGAAGGTGTGGCGCTTCACGAAGCCGCCCTTCTTGTAGCCGATAGCGCCGCTCCCATGCTGGAGATTGGAAGCTATTGCGGTAAGTCGGGGATTTACCTTGGTTCGGCAGCGAAAGAGCGCAACACGATCCTCTTTGCGCTCGACCATCATCGCGGTTCTGAAGAAAACCAGCCTGGCTGGGAATGGCATGAGCCCGATCTCGTCGACCCCGAAGTTGGTGTGATCGACACGTTGCCGCGATTCCGTCGCACAATTTTCGATGCGGGTCTCGAAGGAACAGTCGTTGCGCTTGTCGGCGATTCGCCGACTGTCGGATCAAGATGGGCGATCCCGCTGTCGTTCTTGTTTATCGACGGCGGGCATGGTTCCGAGCCGGCGCACCGTGATTTCGAACTCTGGACTCCCTGGATCGAAGCCGGCGGAATTCTCGCAATCCATGATGTCTTCCCCGACCCCGCTGATGGCGGTCGTCCCCCCTACGAGATCTATTGCCGGGCGATCGAGTCCGGTGAGTTCACCGATATCTCAGCGACAGGGTCATTGCGGGTATTGCGCCGCAACTAATGCCCTAGGTCACGGAGCAATTGCTGCTCTTCGGTTCTGAGATCAATGCGACCACTCTTCCAAGCGGAGTCGAGCTGTTCGTAGTGCCTGCGGGCCCGTTCGTTTAGACCGCGATTGGTGCAGTCCTGTAATAGACGAAGGCGATGCCACGCGGCCATACGTGGCTCGCGGAAATTCGAGAGCAATGTTTCCCACGGGCCGTAGGACAATTCGGCGTTGTCACGGTGTTGATCGACGACAATGCCGAGAATCACTTCATCGATGGTTGGCCATCCAGACGCAAGGCATTGGTCAACTTCTCGGTCGAAGTCATTGCTGAAAAGTGAAACGTTGTTTGCTGAGAGTCCAAAAATTCCCCCAGCAACCTTCGAGAAAGGCGTCGCTCTGTAGTAGCGACCTCGGTCTTCGTATTCAGATGGGTCTGTTTCCCAGAGAACATTTGCGTGTAGCTCGCAGTCGCTCGATTCAAGAAGTTTGTCGAACGTCTCTCCCCCAAGAGGCTGTGCAACTTCGAGAAGGGCGATATCTGCCCACCAGTACATTTTCGAGCCAAAGCAGTCTTGGTTGGCCGCAACTTCAAGTAGTCCCGGTTTCGACCAACCGAGCGCGATGTAGTCGGGAGTGTCCTTCACTGGGTTACAGGCAGTTGGTGGACGCCGTCCCGCATTGAATGCTGCTGTGATCGTCGGGATATCGCGTGTTCGGGGGAATTGATCGAAGGGAAGACTGATGACTCGAGTCGAAGAGTTTGGAGCAAGGCGATGACGAATTTCCTGAAGCGGTTCCACGAGTTGAGGCTCGGTAAAAACAACTAAAGGGTGTCGTGTTGAGAGGACCCCGCTGCAGCGCGTCAGGTACCAATCAACGTCTCGGCGGTCACTTGACTCGCGAGATTGAAGATCGACGAGCGCAGTGACAACTGTTGTCTGCGCTGAAGACACGAGAGTCAGTCGGCTCGATCGCTGATTGAATCGTCGGTGTCGATTTCAACCAACGGCGGAAGTGCGTCGTGGTCGATGAACAATCCCGATGCGGGAGAGGTGCGGCTCAGTGCATCGGCTGCAAGGATGATTGCTGCATCGGTGTAGGTCGTGCGTTCGTCGGCGGGGAAGTGCACCTCGTCGGGGAACACGATGCCGGTCCAGTAGTGGCCGTCTTCGCACCGAAGTTGCTGGGCCCACGAAAACAACTGAAGAGCCTGTTCACGATTGCCGACCGACAACTCGGCGATGAGGCATTCGCAGGTTTCAGCTGCGGTGATCCACGGTCGGTCGCTAACGCAGCGAACGCCGCGACCTTCGACAACAAAGGTGTCTCGACGCGCATCAAGACGAGCGCGAGCTTCGGTGCGAGTGAGAACTCCGCCAAGAACGGGGTAGTACCAGTCCATCGCCCAGCGGGCTTTGGGGGCGAATGCATCGGGAGCATTGCCGAGGCAGTGCTGACGGATGACATGAGCCAGGCGTGCTGCGCTCAACTCCCAATCGGGACGTTCGTGGCCAAGAAGTTCTGCAATCGCAATTGCGCAGCGAAGGCTGTGGCAGATACTTGACGAACCAGTGAGCAAAGCGAATGACCACGGTGTGCCATCAGCGTGACGAGCCCAAAGGATTTCGCCTCGAGGCGTCTGTAGATCAAGAACAAAATCAATGGCCTTCTCGACAACTGGCCACATGGTTTCGACAAAGCCAGGGTCGCGAGCAACAAGCCAGTGGTGCCAAACGCCTGCAGCGATGTACGCGATTGTGTTGGCGTCGAGCTTGTCTTGTTCGATTCCGTCAGCCAAGTAGTACTGATGCCAAGAGCCGTCATGACGCTGAATGTCGGCAAGCCACTGGTAAGCGTGCTCGGCTTCGGTGCGCATGCCTGCAAGATCGAGCGCCATGGCCGCTTCGATGTGATTCCAAGGGTCGGCGTGGCCTCCCGGGTGCCACAGAACCATTCCATTGGGCTGTTGCCAGTCGGCAATTGCTTCAGCGGTCTGACGAACCTGCTCGGCAGTGATGATGTCGTCAACGGAGGGGATCTCGGTCATTTTGAACCTGCCATCGCGGCGTGTCGGATTGGCTTGGTCGCGTAGACAACAAGCGACTTCCCCAACACGGGGTTGAGTGCCTTTTCGGTGAGTCGGGTCAGCGGGGGAGCCGACATGATGTCCCACTCAAGGAACTTTGTGTACACCTTGACCGCAGCGTTGGTGTCGTTCCGCGGGCCGACTGCGCAACGAAGCCACCAGTAGGGCGAGTGCAATGCGTGGGCGCGGTGTGAACTTCCAGGAATGAGTCCAGCGTTCTTCATCTTTAGGCGAAGGTCAGACTCTGAGTAGATGCGAACGTGTCCACCTTCTGACTTCGGCGCGTAGTACTCGTCGGAAAGTTTCCAGCAAATTTTCTCTGGAAACTCAGCAGGAACAGTGATGGCAATCGTGCCACCGGGACGCAACACCCGAATGAATTCCGAGAGAGCTGCGTTGTCGTCGGGAACATGTTCCATCACTTCGGACGCAATGATTCGATCGAACGATGCGTCGGCGAAAGGAAGCTTGGTTCCATCGCCGGCAACTGAGGTGCACGAAATTGTTGGTGCAATTTCACCAGCGTCTTTCATGGCTGATGTTGTCGCAGCAACCTGTTCAAGTTCAGGAACGGCCATATCGCAGGCCACAACTCGTGCTCCGCGGCGCAACGCTTCGAACGCGTGACGACCAAAGCCGCAGCCCAGATCGAGCAAGCGGTCTCCGGGGCGAAGGCCCAAACGGTCGTAGTCGGCGGTCAGCATTGCTCAGGATCCTGGACGAGTGACGCGCGAGCGCTGGAAACGTGGGGCTGCACCAGCGCCGCCGGGTCGGCGGGCCTGAATGTGCGGGGTCTCCGCGAGAAGCGCGCGGTAATGCTCAACCGTGCCGTTCGCGGTGTGGCGCCATGTCCAGCGATCGATGACACGTTGGCGGCCAGCGGCACCAATGCGGTCGCGCAACGCAGGATCATCGAGTGCAGTGCGCAGCATCGCCGCAAGGGCTTCGCTGTCACCGGGAGGAACGACGAGTGCAGTTTCGTTGTGATTTCCAACAACCTCAGGAAGGGCACCGCCGCTCGTGGCAACGAGCGGAACGCCGCAACTCATTGCTTCAATGGCCGGCAGGGAGAAGCCTTCATACAGCGAAGGAACGACGGCGACCTGTGCTTCCGAGTAAAGCTCAATGATGCGCTCTTCGGGTACGCCGGTGATGAAGGTGACTGCGTCTCGAAGTCCGAGCTCGTCGATAATGCGAGCCGAAGGCCCACCTTCTTTGAGGCGACCGATAACGACGAGTTCGATATGACGTTCAGTGCGAAGTTTGGCGATTGCCTCAAGGAGGTAACGCAGTCCCTTCATCGTGACGTCGGCACTCGCAGTAGTGATGAGTCGGCCAGGAATGCGCTGAACGCTGGGGATGGGCTTGAACAATTCCTGATCAACGCCAACAGGCACAACGTGAAGGCGGTCGAGCGGAACGTTCTGATCAGCGTGAATGTCTGCAAGAGAGTTCTGCGACACCGTGATGACACGGGGCATACGTGACGCGACACGCGTCTGCATCTTGGTGAAGCTGTACCAGCGACCCTTCGAGAATCGCTTCCATGCGGTCTCGGCGTGTTCCATCTCAAGACGGCGATCAACGGTGATGGGGTGGTGGATCGTGGCCAAGACGGGAAGACCGTCACGCTCCATGCCGAGCAAGCCGTAGCCAAGGCACTGATTGTCTTGAACGAGATCGAACTCATTGACGCGTGAGCGAAGGTGCTGCCAAGCGCGGAAACTGAATGCAAGGGGTTCGGGGAATGATCCGGCCATGAAACTGCCGACCTCGATGGCATCGCCAAGGTTCTTGATTTCGAATGGCAGCGGCAGGCGCATCGGGTACGCGTCGTTGTAAATGTCGAGGCTGGGAAGCTCTACGAGCGGTACCCGGGGATCGAGAACTGGGAATGGCTGCCCGCCCAAGACCTCAACCTCGTGGCCAAGATCAACGAGGGCCTTGGTGAGATGCCGGGTGTACACGCCCTGACCGCCGACATGGGGCTTTCCCCGGTAGGTGAGGAAAGCAATGCGCAGGGGGAGCTCGCCGTCAGCGGCAAGATCGGTGCGCCCGGAGGATTCGGGGCGGGGAGACATGGGTCGTCAAGTTTCGTCGGGAATCTTGACAAAGGTCAAGACAGGGCCAAATCGTTGTCCACAGGCCCTATCGGGGCGAGACCGGCCGGGTGAGAGCAGTCATTCTCCCCGTCGAGGTTTGAGTTTCGAACCTATGGCCTCGAAATGATTCGTCGCGAACCACCAAGAGAGTGCGAGAAGGATCGCCGAGAACCAAATGACGGGCATTGGGCCAATGACGGTCGCGATCGTGTCGCCCGATCGAAGCATGACGTCTTGTTGCAGTACCGCTTGCTCCGAAATCGACGTTCGCTCCAGAACGTCTCCTGAAGGATTGACGATTGCGGAGAAACCGGTTGGAGCGGCTTGCAGAACCCATCGACCAGTTTCGATTGCGCGGAGTTGGCTTGAAGCAACTTGCTGTGTTTGCACCTGAGTGAGCCAGTAGCTCGAACCGTTGGTGGGGTTCAGAAGAATCTGCCCGCCGTGCAGCACTCCATCTCTTCCCCGGTTTGTGAAGAAGATTTCCCAAGAAATTGCGATTGCCAAGTCGCCGGCAGGTGTTCGGACGATTGCTGGTTCAGTGCCAGCTCTTGCCTCACGAACGGGAATACCGGTGTTGGTGCCGGCAACGCTTTCGATGAGCCAACGAAGGGGCACGTACTCGCCAAAGGGAACGCGACGGACCTTGTCATATCGCTCGCCGGTGCTGCCATCAGGGAGGTAGACGATTGACGCGTTCGCGAAGCTTGACGAATCAAGATCCTCGGTCACTCCGGCAACAAGAGTGGTGTTGAGGTCTTTGGCAAGGGCAGAGAGTTCGGCATTTTCTCTTGCCGATGCGATTGGCGCGTCAACGGCAACAACGTTCTCGGGCCACACAACGAGATCAACAGGTGTCGTGATCAGCGACGAGGCTTCGATATGTCGATCGAAAACATCGCGGGGATCAGTTTCAGTTGCGCGCGTTCCTTGTGGTCCACCGCCCTGCACAACCGCAGCGTTGATGGTGCGAATATCGGAGCCACTGGGTGCCACGATGGCGGCGAGCCAAAGCGCAATAACTCCGGCGAGTGCGGCGGCGGCAACGACGTGACGTCGTTCCCATGCCGCCGATAGCGCTGCGCCGATGACGGCGACCGCGAATGTCACTCCGACGGCGCAGAGTACGCGCGCAATTTGGCCCAGTGGAGCGCTTGCCTGTCCCATAGCGGTTGTTGCAAGCGGAACTCCACCAAAGGGGAACGTGCACCGAGCAGCTTCAGCCAACGTGAACGCGGCGGGCAGGGCAAGCCACCGCACCCATGCGGACGAGCTACGTCCAGGCACTGCGAGTCCTGCAACGCCGACGTAGAGACTGAACACAACGATGGCGATGAGGTAACCGGGAGCGGTGAGATCAACCATCCACAACATCGACGGGGTGAACCACGCAGCGGCGAACACGATCGAACGCACGATGCGGGCCCGCGGTTTCGCGTTGCGTAAGAGGCGATCCCACATAGCAATGCCGAGAAACGCAAGCGGCCACCATCCCCAGGGGGGAACCGAGGCAGCAAGACAGAGTCCGGCGATGACGGCGCGGAGGAGTGCTCGCAGAGTGCGCGGATCAATCATTGAGCTAGGCGTGTTGAAGTTGTGTCCGACGACCGATGCGAAGTGCGAGTTCTCGAACCGCAAGCACAACGAAGAAGATTGCGACTGCAGTGCCGGCCATCGTTGCGCCTGCGGCCGTGTCGAAGTGGTAGGTGATGAGCAGTCCAATGAAGATTGATGAAACGCCGATGAAGCAAGCGGTGGCCATCATTGCGGGAACGCGACGGACGAGAAGAGCGGCTGTCGCAGGTGGAGCAATGAGCAAACCGAACACAAGGAGCGTTCCCACGGTGCGGAATGATGCGACGATGGCGATTGCGATGAGCGTGAGCATGGCGATGTGAGCCAGACGCGGACGCATTCCGAGGGTGGCAGCTTTTTCTGGGTTAAACGAAAGAGCCAAGAACAAACGGTGAAATGCAATGACGGCGACCAACGTGAATATGGCGGCCACGGCCTGAAGCCATATGTCGGAGTCCTTTACGCCCAACACCGAGCCGAAGAGGAATGACGTGAGGTCACCAGAAAACGAACGTGTTCGAGAAATGATGACAACACCAAGCGCAAGCATGCCGACAAACAGCAGCCCAATACCCGTGTCGGTGGACAGCTTTGAGGCGCGGTTCACCAGATTGATGCCGATCACCATCACGATGGCCGATACGAACGCGCCAATTGCAATGTCGATGCCAATGATGAACGCGACAGCGATGCCGGGCAGCACTCCGTGGGCAAGCGCATCGCCCATGAACGACATTCCACGGATGACGACCCACGTGCCGATTAGCGAGCACGCGATTGCAGCGAGAGATCCTGCGAGCAGTGCTCGCAGGATGAACTCATACTGAAAGGGTTCGATCAGCCAATCCACAGTTCTCGGAGGCTAGAGCCTGCATTCGCTGGAAGCAGGATCTTCAGCGTCCGCTGAGTCCATTGGCGATAAGGCGAGCCGTTGTGACGATGAGACCGGGGTAGGTCGCCGTCGGACTTCCCGGCTCGCCAAGTGTGTCGGTAGAAAGCTCGACCACGCTGACTTGAGAGCCAACTTCGCGAGCCAGCGATTCGATCAGTTTCGAAGAGACGGTGCTTTCCGAGAAGATCGCTTTCACATTGTTCGCTTCGATGAGTGCGACAAGGTCGCTGAGGTCGGCGGCACTGGGTTCGGCCAAGGTCGAACCTCCGGGGATGACCGTCCCGATGACCTCAAGGTTGAACCTTTGGGCGAAGTATTCGAGGGCGTCGTGGTTCGAGATGAGTTTGCGCTGGTCGGCGGGGAGTTCAGCAAGAAGTGCGCGCGCTTCGGTTTCAGCGGCACGAGCAGCCTCGGCGTAGGTTGCCGCTCGCTCCTGGAATGGCGCGGCATCGAGTCCGGTCGTTGTTGCAAGTTGGGTTGCGACAAGGGATGCCGCGGTGGCCATACGTTCCGGATCCAGCCAAACATGGGGATCCTCGGTGCCGTGATTATGAGCTTCTTCTTGTGCGGGAGCTTCGTCTTTGTGGCCGTGTCCGTCGTCTTTGTGGCCGTGTCCGTCGTCTTCGGCGTGTGTTTCTTCTTTGTCCGCTGTACCGATGGAGAGCGGATCAAGCTGTTCGCCGACTTCGAAAACGGGCACACCATCTTTTTGAGCCCCATCAAGCGCTGACTCGAGACGTTCCTCAAGCCCCAGCCCGTTCGCCACGATCAACGAGGCATCGCGCAATTGCGCGGCCTGGGCGGCAGAAGGTTCAAAGTCATGAGGGTCAGCACCCAGTGGGATAAGGACGTCAACATTGACCTGGTCGCCACCCACCTGACGGACAAGGTCGCCGAGAATTGGCGTCGTCGCAATCACGAGCGGTCGATTCGAGTCGGGGACTGTCGATGCCGACGTGGTGTCTTTCGAATCACCGCCGCATGAGGCAAGAAGTCCCAGCACCGAGAGGAGGGCCAGCGCTGCGAAGGTTGCGGAGCGCTTGCGAGATTTGGTCGAGGACTGCGTGTAGGTCATGGTGACTCCATAGTGGGAATGAGAAGCATTCTCATCATGGAGGAGTTCGGGAAGTTTCGCAACCCGGGTTTGTGCGACCTACCCAGATTCTTGGGTGTTACTGCCCGGGAAGCTTCAGACGCGGCGGCAGGACGCGGTCGGCGATGACCGTGTAGGGCTGTACCTCTGCCTCAATGGTGATGGCGCCGGATCGCTCGAATTGCAGAGTGATCGGAATCTTCTGGCCGATGACCAGCGGGGAAGTGAGTCCGCGGAGAAGAAGTTGATTTCCGCCGGGGATGAACTTCATATCGGTGAATCCAGGAATGTCGATGCGTTCCACCGTTATGTAGGTCCCACCTATCGCAGCGGAATCAGGAGTGCTTGTTGTTGTGGTGGGGTCGATGACCTGCAGTACCACCGAAGCGGCCGCAGGCGTAGAGGCGCCAAGCAAGGTGTCAGAACCGCCAGCGTTTTGGAGGAGGAAATACGCCCCGGTTGGATCGTTTGCTGCGCCAACAAGTTCAGAACGAAATAAGAGCGTGGGTTCTGGGGACTTGAACGGTCGAATGAACGCGACAAGAACTAGAACGCCGATGCAGAAGACGATGACGTAGAGCGGCGCAAATCGCATGATGCGCGCGTAGATGTCGGGCTTCGGTTGCTCCGCTGCGGTGTCTCCGGTGGAATCGGTCGTCATCAAAAATCCGTTCTCGTTGCGAGGCCTTCATCCTTACCGCCATCTGGGGATTGGTCAGATCGGGGGAGCGTGCGGGAATTCTCCCCGGGAAATCGCATCAAGCCAGGCTGCGAACCCATCGGCGAGGGGCGTATCGAAGCGGTGCCCGCCGCTTACCTCGACCCAACTGACGAGTGCATCGGCACGATGGAGTGCCTTTGATGCCGAACGACCTCGGATCGGCTCAACGAGTTCATCGTCCTCACCATGGGCGAAGAGGATGGGTCGTTGTGACGCGCGAGAAAGGTCAATCAGTTGTTGATCGCGACTCGGAAGGTAGGACGCGAGTGCGGCAACGGCGCGTGGAGTGACCGTAGAAGTGGGATCGACAAGGTGGGCGAGTGCAAGTGCGCCACCTTGAGAAAACCCAGCGATGGTGAGTTCGTCCTGACTGAGGCCCGTTTCAGTGAGAAGCGCGGCACACAACGAATCAATGCCGGCAAGCGCTGACGCAAGCGCATCAGGGTCAGGACCGTTTTCATCGACGTTGTACCAGTAAGGGCCGCGCTCGCTAGGAGTTTGTGGCTCGACGACAACGACCAGCCATTGTTCGTTCGGATCGAACATCGACGCACGATCAAGGAACGGCTCGGGCGTATCGCCATAACCGGGAATGAGTACGAGCAAGCGTTCGGGCGTTGCTGGCCCTCGGCGAATGCTTCGCAATGTGTTGGTCATCGAACCCTTCCAGCTGCAGTTGTTGCGCCAGTCCACCAGTTGATGGAGTCATAGCGCACCACACCTGAGCTGTTCGGTGAGTGGATCATCATGCCGTCGCCAACGTAGAGCCCGACGTGGCCGGGCGGTCCGCCGCCGGGACCCCAATTGAAGATGAGATCGCCGGGTTCGAGTTGATCGAGGGCAATGCGTTCGACGCCAGCCCATTGGGCGCCGGAGTTGTGGGGGAGTTCAACGCCAAGCTGCATCCAGGCCCAGCGAGTGAACCCGGAACAATCGAAGGCATAGGGGCCGCCAGCGGCGTACACATAGGGCGCGCCAAGCTTGGTTTCGCCTGCGTCGACAACCGCTTGGCCGATCGCCATTCGCCACACAGCGGCAGTCAGCACCGGACCGCTTTCGGGAATGGGCCCGGTTGAACTGAGCGTGGTACTCGTGAGCGTGGGGAGGATGGAGGCCTCAGCGACCGATGAAGTTGCGGGCAGCGCAGAGGTCGAACTTGGGACAACCCAGAGCCCGAGCGTGAGGAGGGCGACCACCATGACGGGGACGAGGGTCAGGGAATGAACGAGGCGGATCCGGCCAAGGGGGTTCGAGCTCATTGTTACGAAAGTGTTGCGGTTTGATCGCAGTCTCGCAACGCAGCCGCAACATTTCTGCAGCAATAGGGGCCTGAACAGGGGAAATGCCCAAAGAATTTTGTGTCACAAACCCCATGAAATC
>JBIIGP010000161.1:0-5026 GCA_044236415.1 Acidimicrobiales bacterium
ATGGGCGCCCATTTCGCCGTTCGCAAACTCGCGCCGGGTGCCGATCCAATCTTGTTGCCGACTGTGACGCTGTTGAACGGCCTTGGCTATGTCGTCATTGCCGGACTTAACGAAAAGCTCGCAGCTGCCCAGGCAACGTGGACGGCAATCGGCATTGTGGCGTTCGTCCTCACGCTGTGGTGGGTGAAGAGGCCGCGTGATCTCGAGCGCTATCGGTACACGTTCGCAGTTGTTGGTCTTGGGCTTCTTTTGCTCCCGCTTGTTCCCGGTCTCGGGTACGACGCCGGTAGTGGAAGCACAATTTGGGTGAAGCTCGGTCCGATCAGTTTCCAGCCTGGTGAAGTTGCGAAGGTGGCGCTTGCCGTCTTCTTTGCGGCGTACTTGGCTGATCAGCGAGAACTCATCGCCACGAGCCAATGGAAAATCGGCCCCATTCGACTCCCGCATCCGAAGTACTTGGGCCCCGTACTCATCGCGTGGGGCGTCACGTTGCTCGTGATGTTCTACCAAAAGGACCTTGGTTCATCGCTGTTGTTCTTCGCGCTTTTCCTCGTGATGATTTGGGTCGCAACGCAGCGAACCTCGTTCCTTGTTATTGGCGGGGGGCTCTTTGCTGCCGGCGCCCTCTTCGCCTGGCGGACCCTTGACCACGTCAAAGTGCGCGTCGACATTTGGATCAATCCTTGGAAGACACCAAGCGGTGACGGCTACCAAATCATTCAGGGCATGTTCGCTATGGCCTTTGGTGGGCTCACCGGCACCGGACTCGGCCGCGGGGGAGACACGCGTATTCCTGCAGCAGAAAACGATTTCATCTTCGCTGTCATCTCTGAAGAACTCGGCCTTGTTGGCGGTTCGTTGATCATCATGGCCTACCTGCTTGTCATCGGCTCCGGCTTGCGCATCGCAGCGGCAACCGATCAAGTCTTCGACAAGTTGCTGGCAACAGGGTTCACGTTGTTGCTTGGTTTGCAGGCGTTCATCATCGTTGCTGGTGTGCTGCGTCTGCTTCCGCTCACCGGTGTCGCGCTGCCGTTCATCTCCTACGGTGGTTCTTCGCTTGTTATGAACTACGTGATCCTTGCGTTGCTCCTGCGCATTAGTGATCAGACGTCGAAGCGATCAATGAATCGTGCTGCGGCGGAGGTAGCCGCATGAACCGCAACATCATGAAGCTCGGCATTGTGCTTGTCGTTCTCTATGTCGCACTTTTCGCAAAGCTGAATTGGATCCAAGTCGTCGATAAAGAAAGCCTCGACAACAATCCGATTAACACTGCGCAAGTTCGCCGCGATTTCAATCGCCCTCGCGGTTCCATTCTCACTGCAGATGGTGCGGTGATTGCTCAAAGCATCGCTAATCCCAACACGAACTCGGAATTCAAACGGATGCGGGTGTATCCGGAAGGCGAGTTATTCGGACAGTCAACGGGCTATTTCTCTTTCCGCTACGGCTCTTCAGGGATCGAAAAGCAGTACAACGATGAGCTTTCTGGGTCCACCTTTGATCAACAGGTGAAGTCGTTCGGTGATTTGTTTGTTGATCGAGAGAACGTTGGCAACGTTTCGGTGTCATTGCGCAAAGACGTTCAGCAAACTGCTCAGCAGCAACTCGGTGATCGCGAAGGTTCAGTGGTTGCACTTGACCCAAGGACTGGAGCCGTTCTTGGAGCGTGGAGCTGGCCGTCCTATGACCCCAATACGGTCAGCTCGCTAGATAAGGCGATCGCTGAGACTTCTTGGAAAACCCTCAACGCTGCGCCGGGTGTTCCGATGCGTCCCCATTTTTATCAGGACCGCTATTTCCCCGGTTCAACGTTCAAGGTCGTGACCGCCGGTGTTGGTCTGCAAACCGGCAAGGTCACCAACACCGAACCTTCATATCCGTTTACGAACGGCTACACCGCTGAGGGCACGAACAAACCGATCATGAACTTCGGTGGCGAAACCTGTGGCGGAACATTGCCCGAAATTCTTCGTGTGTCGTGTAACTCGTCGTTTGCAGAGATGGGCGCTGAAACAATCGGGCCAGTCGACATGGTGGCTGGTGCCGGGTCGTTCGGGTTCAACTCTTCCGTTCCCTTCGACATGCCCGAGCCAGCGAAGTCGGTCTTCCCCACCAACGTTGGCAACAATCAACCGAAACTCGCCATGTCTTCGATCGGGCAGAACGACGTGCAGGCCACTCCGCTTCAGATGGCGATGGTCGCTGGGGCGGTCGCCAACGGCGGGATCATTATGAAGCCGCACGTTCTCTCGGAGGTCCGCAACGTTCAGGGCGAAGTCATCTCGACCTATTCGCCGTCGAAGTGGCTCACGCCGATGTCGCCGTTTGCGGCATCGACCCTTCTTGATGACATGGTCGGCGTGGTCAAGGGCGGGACCGCCGCCGGAATGGCCATTCAGGGCTGTCAGGTTGGCGGAAAGACGGGTACGGCTCAGCTCGGCACCGAACCCCCCAGGAGCCATACCTGGATTATCGGTTTCGCTGGCCCACCCGGGAAGCCACCAACGGTGGCGGTCGCAGTAGTCGTGCTCAATCAGTCCGGTGGAAGCGAATCGACTGGCGGTCGAGTCGCAGCCCCGATTGCGAAAGCAGTCCTCCAGACCGCGCTCGCTGCTCAGGGCGGCTGCTGAGCACCCTGAAAGTTCGTCCGGGTGCAACATGACCCGAGCCAATCGGTCGTAGTCTTTGCGGCGATGAGTGACACACCTGCGGGCCCCACAGTTTTCAACGATCGCTACGAATTGCACCGGAAGTTGGCGCGGGGCGGGATGGCCGACGTCTATCTCGCTCGCGACCTTCTGCTTGACCGTCCGGTGGCGGTGAAGGTGCTCTTTACCGAGCATGCACGCGATGCATCGTTCGTTGAACGTTTCCGTCGTGAGGCGCAGGCTGCCGCCAATCTCAATCAGCCGAACATCGTCGCGGTGTACGACTGGGGCCAGCAGTACGGCACCTACTTCATCGTTATGGAATATGTCGAGGGCCGACCGCTCTCCGAAATCATTCGCACCGAAGGTCCGCTTCATCCCAACCGCGCCGCCGAAATCACCGCCGACATTGCTGCTGCTCTCGGCTTCGCTCATCGCAATGGCGTTGTTCATCGTGATGTGAAGCCCGGCAACATCCTCATCACGCCTTCTGGTCAAGTGAAGGTCGCCGACTTCGGCATCGCGCAGGCCGCGACTACTGGCGACGCAGCAGTGAATCTCACTCAGGCCGGTTCGGTCATGGGAACGGCCACCTACTTCTCGCCCGAACAGGCACAGGGCCACGCTGTCGACCCGCGCTCCGATCTCTACTCACTTGGTTGCGTGCTGTACGAAATGCTCACCGCACGTCCGCCGTTCGCAGGCGACTCACCGGTTGCCGTTGCGTACAAGCATGTGCAGGAGCAACCAGTTTCGCCGAGCCGCATCAACCCGAACGTTCCGCCCGCGCTCGAAGCAATCGATCTCAAGTTGCTCGCGAAGGATCCCGCGCAGCGTTACGCGTCGGCCGAAGATCTTCGTTCCGATCTTCGTCGTTTCCTTGAAGGTCAGCCGGTTCTTGCTGCCGGCGCAGTTGGTGGCGCGGCGGCTGGTGTTGTGATTGGTGCCGGTCTTGCTGGTGCTGCCGGCGCCGATGCGACCACCATGGTTCCTGCCGCGTCGGGTGCTGGTGGTGGCGCTGGTTTCGGTGGTCCGCCCGCATCCGGCGGTAACTACTCAACACCGCCCGAAAAGAGCCGCACTGGTTTGTATGTCGGCCTCACCATTGGTGCGCTCATCCTCATTGGTCTCATTCTTTTCTTCGTGGGCTCAAGCATGGGCAAGTCCACCGAGCAGGTTGCGGTTCCCGACGTCACCACCAAATCGCAGACCGACGCAACAAATGCTTTGCAAACTGCTGGATTCAAGGTGTCGGTGAAGAACGTTGCCAACGACACGATCCCGGCGAATCAGGTGTTTGAACAAACACCGAAGGGCAATACCAACGC
This sequence comes from Acidimicrobiales bacterium, assembly GCA_044236415.1. Taxonomy (GTDB): domain Bacteria; phylum Actinomycetota; class Acidimicrobiia; order Acidimicrobiales; family Acidimicrobilacustridaceae; genus Acidimicrobilacustris. Next base: position 3,983 of record JBIIGP010000161.1, read on the forward strand.
TGACAAGGGCTCAACGGTAGAGATCACTGTGAGCACAGGTATCGGCGATGCAACGGTTCCCGACGTCGTTGGTCGTACGCAGGCCGCGGCCGAGTCGTTGTTGAAGACGAACAACTTCATTCCTGAAGTGAAGGAAGCCGCAAGCGACACCGTGGCCAAGGGCACGGTTATTTCCCAGTCGCCGAGTGCGAACGCAAAGGCGACCAAGAACTCGGTCGTGACCATCACGGTGTCGACAGGCGCCGGCGATGTTTCCATTCCGAACGTGGTGGGTCTGAATGCAGCGAGCGCTTCGAACCAACTTGGTCAGGCCGGATTCACGGTAACGACGAAGTCGCAGAGCAACGCAACGGTTCCGGCAGGAAATGTCATCAGCACAAACCCAACCGCCGGAACAAAGGCGGCGAAGGGTTCTTCCGTCGAGATCCTCGTATCGACTGGTCCGGCAGCAACAACAACCACAACGACAAGTTCGACGACGACGACGTCCTAATTCGGTCGCGGTCTTTGGGCCGCGCCGATTTGGTTTCACTGCCGCGACGACCCGCTGGGATCGTTGCGGTTCGAACTTGCTAGTGGCCGCAGCGTTCGAGGAAGTTGCCGACAAGTTGGTGACCACCCGCAGTCAGGATTGATTCCGGGTGGAACTGCACACCTTCAACATCGAACTCGCGATGTCGAAGGCCCATCACTAAACCGTCTTGGGTTTGCGCGGTGATCTCGAGACACTCGGGAACGCTGTCGCGTTGCACAACGAGTGAGTGATAGCGCGTGGCTTCGAACGGATCAGGAAGCCCCGCGAACACGCCCTTGCCCTCGTGGGAAATAAGTGAGGTCTTTCCGTGCATGAGTTGCGGTGCCCGCACAACATCGCCGCCATAGATCTGACCAATGCACTGATGGCCGAGGCACACGCCAAACACCGGCACGCGACCAGCGAAGTTGGTGATGACCTCGTTGGAAAGGCCAGCATCTTCTGGTCGGCCAGGGCCGGGGCTGATGAGGACGCCGTCGGGGGCGAGCTCTTCGATCTGTTCAATAGTG
>JBIIGP010000162.1:0-5011 GCA_044236415.1 Acidimicrobiales bacterium
GACGGTCGTGCGAACGCTGAGCAAGGACTCACTGCAGTTCTTGGCGCGACATCAACGTCGCCAATTTGGACATTTCCGGTTGCAACCGCAGCGTCAACGTCTGCTCGCGAGATTGTTTCCATACTCAACACTGGCGATTCCGATACTGAAGTGCAGGTCGAGGTCCAGCTTGATGATCCGGCAACAAACGGAAGCGTTGAGCCGTTTGTTGTTCAGGTTGCTTCGCGTCGGTCTGCTCAAATCGATCTAGGGGCCGATCCGCGCATTCCTAAGTCAGTCGGACGCTGGCTCATTGTGCGCTCCACCGATGGCGCGCGAATTGTGGCAGAGCGTTCTGTCGGGGCAACTCGCACCGCTACCGGCGGAGGGCTCTCGTTCACGATGGGAGTTCCACTTGCTGCGACACATTGGCTTGGAACGATCGCAACAACGACCGAGGTTTCGTCGTCGCTCGTTTCAGTAGCGAACCCTTCCGCAACTGAAACTGCCACGGTGACTATTTCGACCCACTCGAAGGGTTCTGTGCTCGACATTTCGACGGCGAAGGTTGTTCGTGTAGCACCGGGCCAACGTCTCGTTGTGAACCTCGCGTCGGCGACGACGGGTAAATCCGATGCATCGCTAGAGATCAAAGCGGATCAACCAGTTGTTGTTGGGCAATGGATTGCGTTAGCGACACCTTTCGAAATCATGACGATTTCTGATTTCCCAGTCCTTGGTTCTGAGTCGTTATTGGCAAATGTGTTCACGCCTGACCAAGCAGTAGTGGTTAGTGCGGAGGTTCCTTCCGATGACACCGTGCCTGAGGTGACCACGACCACGAGCGCAGCGGTGACAACGACAGTTGCCGCGGTACCGCCGTCGACAGTCGCCGGCGCAACAACAACCACTGTTCGCTGACCATGGAACGGTTACTCATTGCCGTCGTGCTGGTGGGTATTGCGGTCGTTGTTGCTTTCCTACTCCAGCGTCGTAAGCCGGCAGCGCCTGCGGACACGCAGTGGAACATCCCTGTTCAGCTCGATCGTCGCGACTTTGCTCGTCCCGACGCGCCGTGGCTCGTCGCCGTTTTCACTTCGTCTACCTGCGACGCCTGTGCCGGCGTTTGGTCAAAAGCCATGCATCTCGATGCGGGTCCGGATGGTCCGGTATGCGTTCAGGAGCTTGAGGCTGTGGCCGAGGCGGAGATCCATCGTCGGTATGGAATCGATGCAGTGCCGCTGATCCTGATTGCTGGCGAAGACGGAGTCGTGCAGCGCCATTTCATTGGACCGGTAACCGCTACCGACCTTTGGGCTGCAGTGGCGGAAGCGAGAGAGCCGGGCTCAACGCCCGACTCCTGCGAGAACCACGACTGACTTAGTTTTCGGTTAGGTCGGCTTCGACGCTCGCAGTGACGACGTCTTCGATTCCGCTCGGTGAAAGCGGAACAGACGTCCCGTTGTGCGGGTTGGCGGAGGTTGAACCAGCGCGAGCCAGCTCGAGAAGACGAGAGACCTCGGTGCCGTCGATGGTTTCGTGCTCGAGCAATGCCCGAGCGACGAGGTCGAGACCGTTGCGATTCTCCATCAGCACCTCGCGGCAACTCTCTTGTGCTTGTCGCAGGATTCGTTCGACTTCTTCGTCGATCACGCGGGCAGTGTCGTCGGAGTAGTCACGGGTGTGCATGAGGTCTTCGCCCAAGAAAACCTGTCCTTGAGAACCCCAAGCCATCGGTCCAACTCGAGTGCTCATGCCCCACTCGCGAACCATCTTCCGGGCAAGTTCTGTCGCTCCAACGAGGTCGTTATTTGCTCCGGTGGAGGCGACATTAAAAACGACCTCCTCGGCCATGCGGCCGCCCATGCGGACGATCAGCATGTCTTGGATGTAGTCCTGCCGATAGATGTGCCGTTCTTCGATGGGCAACTGCATCGTGACGCCGAGCGCCATTCCGGAAGGAATAATCGTGACTTTGTGCAAAGGATCGGCGGTTGGCAGTACTGCTGCGCAAACAGCATGGCCGGCTTCGTGGTAGGCGATAGCTTCCTTTTCGAGGTCAGAAAGCGCCATTGAGTCACGACGTTGGCCCATGAGGATGCGGTCACGAGCTTCTTCAAAGTTGCGACGATGGATTTCGGTAGCGCCTTCGCGAACTGCGAATAGTGCTGCTTCATTCACGAGATTGGCGAGGTCGGCGCCGCTCATGCCAGGAGTACCGCGTGCGACGAGGTCGAGGTCGACATCGGCGTCGACTCGTTTGTGGCGAATATGCACATCGAGAATTTGGCGGCGGTCTTCGAGTTCCGGCAGTGGAACTACGACCTGGCGGTCGAAGCGACCAGGACGGAGAAGCGCTGGATCGAGGATGTCAGGTCGGTTAGTCGCCGCCATCATGACAATGCCGGTGGTGACTTCGAAGCCGTCCATCTCGGCGAGCATCTGGTTGAGCGTTTGCTCTCGCTCATCGTGGCCACCGCCGAGGCCGGCACCGCGCTTGCGGCCAATGGAATCGATTTCGTCGATGAAGATGATTGCTCTACCCATCTTCCTGGCGCTCGCGAAGAGGTCGCGCACTCGGCTTGCGCCAACGCCAACGAACATCTCCATGAAGTCTGAACCGGTGACGGAAAGGAAGGGAACTCCGGCTTCGCCTGCGACAGCGCGAGCAATCAGCGTTTTGCCGGTTCCGGGAGGTCCAACCAAAAGAATTCCCTTGGGAATTCGTGCCCCGATTTCCGCAAATCGTTCAGGGTGTTTTAGGAAATCGATGACTTCGGTGACGTCCTGCTTGACGCCTTCATATCCAGCGACGTCGGCGAAGGTGGTCGCGGGGCGTTCCGAGGAGTACGTCTTGGCCTTGCTCTTGCCAATGGACATGATTCCGCCCATCTGCCCGGACGCACGTCGTTGCATCCACATGAAGAAACCAATGAGCAGAAGTACAGGGAGCAGAAGTGGGATCAGGGTGCCCCAAATGCTTTCGGTAGGTGAGGAGTACTTGACTCCCTTTTCGGTGAAAAGGGCTTGATCTGCATCGGTTGGCTTCACCGGACCAGTGGTAGAGAACTTTGATCCGTCGTTGAGGGTTCCGGAAATATTTCCGTTGGCGTTATCGAAGGTGGCCTCTTTGACTTGGCCACTGTTGAGATCTTCGATGAACTCGCCATAGGAAATCTGAGTGCTTGGCGTTGATGACGCAACGAGCTGCAGACCGATAGCGCCGACGACGACCGCAAGGAGAACGAGAATTGTCCAGCGAGGCCAACCTCCGTCACCGCCGAATCGACTGCCGCTGCGGCCTTCGCCAGAACCTGAGGGAGGGGGAGGAGTTTCGGGACTCATAGGCGGCAGCCTAGAGGCCGTATGAGAAAATCCCGATCGCCCCTGACGAGGCCGTTGGAAAGGTTCGCTCAGGGGGCAGTGAGATGACCAGCGAGCGACGCGGGGCCACGACGGCGGTCGACCAGAGTCCAGCCCTTTGGCACGGTCATTGAATCGGCATGACGGCGGCAAACGTCGTAATTGGCGGGGTGGGCTTCGTCGGCAAGGACGTCAAGGATCACCATTTGATCGCCGTAGTTGTACTCAAACGTGGCCGTGGCCGGAGAGCTGCATCCCGGTCGAGCGCACGAACGTTTCATCGCCTCACGCTATCGCTGGGCGCCGTTCAACTCGTGGACCGTTGGCCGATAGCCTCGCCGCCGTGGCCAAGTCAGGAAAGAACTCAGACAACGCATCCGAGTCGAAGAAGCCTGCGCCTTCGTCACGTACGAATGGGCCGGCAGGGGGCTCGCGAACTCCCAAGGGGCGCGTTCCTGTTGCATCAAATCCACCGAATCGCTCTCGCCGTTTCCTGGGTCGCGGACAAACCCCAGCGCCCGAGGTTCCCTCGAAGTCGTTAACCGAAGCCGGTGATGGATCGGCCGAGGTAACTGCGACAACTTCATCGAAAAAGAAGTACGCCTACGGCGGCGGCGCCCTGATCTTGGTCTTCATTGGCGCACAACTTGTGTCCTCCGTTGTCTTCGGATTGGTTCAGTCGCAGACCAGCTACGACTTCACGGTCCCGGCAGGCATCGGCGCTGCTGTCGGACAGGCAAGTAGTCAATTTGCTGGCGGCGAGATGCTCGCGATTTCAGTGCCGCCGCCGTTATGGCTGACCGCGCTCATGCAGATCCCGTTGTGGCTTGGTCTTGGTGCGGCGCCAATTTGGTTCGCGATCAAGAAGGGCAAGGGCGTCGTTGCAGACCTTGGCCTTCGAATGAAGCCAATTGATGTGCCGGTTGGGCTGGCGATTGGTGTGGCGTGCCAGTTGATCCTCGTGCCGGTCGTGTACTTCCTGCTTCGACCGTTGCTTGGCGTGAATGATGTGTCGGCTGCAGCACGAGAGCTCACCGATCGCGCCAGCGACCCTCTGTCGATTGTGCTGGTCTTCCTCATCGTTGGGATTGGCGCGCCAGTGGCGGAAGAGATCTATTTCCGAGGGATGGCCCAGCGAATCTTCGGGCGCCGCCTCGGCCCATGGGCAGCGATCCTTGCGGCAGCTGCCTTCTTTGCCTCCACACACCTTCAGCCGTTGCAGTTCCCAGCGCTGTTGGTGTTCGGCGTCATTCTTGGCTTCATGGCATGGCGCACCGGACGAATCGGACCTGCAATTTGGGCCCACGTGGGGTTCAACGTTGTGGCCGCCGCCGGACTTCTCTTTCAATTCGGTCTGACGTGAAGCGCCTGATGGCCGATTCAGTGATGCAAATGGCACCATGGTCTGGTCATGACTGAGGACGACCTCTCCACTCGACAAGTACAGCCACTCGCCGAGGCGGATCTCAACGATCCTGTCGTGGCCAGCCTCGGCCGAGCGATCGATCCGCCGAGTCGCCCTGTCCAGGCGTTGCAAGCAGTAGGCCGTGGCATTCAATCGTTGGGACGGTGGGGCCCCGAATCTTGGGTGTCGCTTGCGATCGTTGCTGGGTGCGTGTTGTTCACGTTCGCGCAATTGAGCCCATCAGACATCTTGTCGTCGTCGACT
>JBIIGP010000163.1:0-4994 GCA_044236415.1 Acidimicrobiales bacterium
CAACCCACGTGATGCCAGTTACGAACGAGGATTGAACAGTTTCCGGTGTGAACGCAGCGCTCCACGCCTCAATCTGCGCGGCGTCGTAGAAGTTCGCTCCCAGTGCGCGAATTGACGCGACAGCGACATCGGCGATGGCACTCGCGTCCGAAGGTTTTGCAGTTCGAATCGTGAACGTCATCGTTCAAATCTCGGGATGAACAGCAAGCGTTGAACCCTTGCCGTTCGGAAGGCGGTCGACACGAATGCCAATCGGTAGCGCATCCTTCATGGCCTCAACGTGGGTGATCACACCAACCATGCGACCAGCATCATGGATCTGTTCTAAAGCCTTCATGGCATTCTCAAGTGCCTCTGGGTCGAGCGAACCGAATCCCTCGTCGACAAACAATGCTTCGAACGTTCGGCCAGACGCGCTTCCTCCATGACTCACGACATCAGCCAACCCAAGAGCGAGTGAGAGCGAGGTCTGGAACTGCTCACCGCCGCTGAGCGATGCTGGAGGACGGGTCCGACCGGTGAATGAATCGCGAATTGCCAGATCCAGACCTGCCTGCTTGTTGCCGTGACCGGCGTCGTCAGTTCGTTCAAGGCGGTAGCGAGAACCAGTCATACGTGCCATGTGAACGTTCGCTGCAGCAATGACCCGATCGAGTTCGCCGGCAAGCACCCAGGTCTCAAGACTGATCTTCGACTGTCCTTTGCCTTCGCATCGACTCGCTACTCGATCGAGAAGCTCATACCGAGCGAATTCCTCTTGGCTCGCGGTGGTCATCTGATCGCACGCATCAAGCATTTCGATGATCTCACGAGACCACTGAGTTGCAGTGGTCTTGATCTCCGTAATGAGGCTTGCATCCTTAGAAGCCTGAGTGGCTGAGCGGCGAGCTTCGGTCGCGTCAGGACATTCGACTGGTAGATCGACCTCATCAAATGTCGCTAAACCAGCTTTCGTCTCGACGACTTCGCTGTCGTATGTCTCTACCCGCTTGAGAAGATCGACTTCGATATCAAGAGGAATCACCGCAGAGAGAAAAGCACCAAGGTCCTCAATTCCCTCGCGCTTGAGAAGGTCTTTTAAGAGATCTGACGATTGAGTGAGCGAAATTTCGGTCTCTGAAACTCGTCGTTGCGCCGCAGCAATCGCATCGACGAAACCACGGGCCTGCTGGAACGCTGAGGTGCTCTGGCGAAGTTGTTCACCATCGACATCTCCGAGCGAACCCTCAAGGCTATTGAGATCGGCTACTGCGGCCTGGAACACATTGTCTGCATTGGCAAGATCAGTCGCGCGAATCGCTAATCCTGCAAGAAGCGACGACTTCTCCTCCTGCGCTTGGTTCACTGTCAGATCAAGACGTTCGACTTCATCGCGTACGGCCAGCGATGCGTCGTTCTCGGCGATCGCTACATCACGACGTTCTTCGAGATCATCGATCGAGACATCAGCATCAGCGCCAAGTTGCTCCCGAAGAAATGCTCGTGTGGTCTCGATCTCAACGAGATCCGCCTTCTTTGCTTCAAGTTGAAGTTGTGCGTGCTCGACGTCGGCAAACTCAACGATCGCATCATCAGTTGCCGAAGCCAGATCCGGGTGCACCTCACTTCCACATACGGGGCAAGGCTCGCCATCGTGAAGCTCGCGAGCCATCCTCGGGGCGTTACCAGCAATAAATTTCTGCCAGCGTTCGAGATGGATATCGGTGGCTTGCTGAACCGCGGACTTCGCTTCTTGGATCTCAACATCGGACTCGAGCAGACGAGAACGCATTCGAACCTTCTCTGCGAGTTCATCAACGAGAGCAGATCGAAGTTCCAATTGTTCGAAGAGCGGAAGGATTTCGGAACGACGTTGTTCAAATGAACTGAGATCGCTGTCCAGTTGTACGAGGCGTTCGTCCGCTCTGTCCGACTGCGACTTCGCCTCGGTCAGCGAATTCTGCGCTTCGGCGACTGCCGCCCGTGCTCCTTCAAGTCGACCAAATGCTTCGACTCTTCTGGTGTGTTCGGCCTCGCTAGTGGTCAAGATCGTTGTGAGTTCGACAAGCGATCCCTCGACATCAACCACTGCATCGAGACCGAGTGTCGATAGTTCACGTCCGAGACTGGAGCGGGCTTCGTCTAATCCCGAGCGTGCTGCGGCGAGATCAATCGTGATCTGGGAAACACGTTCATCGGCTTCGGAAAGCGGCCGGATTCGACGGGATTCATTGGCTGCGCTGCGGTCGCGCTCAATTTCGTCTCGACGGGCTGCAAGTTCATTCAAACGGCGAGCAAGCTCGTCGTGCCTTGTCCACTGCTGGATGATCGACTCAATAGTCGCCGCTTGTGCTTGAAGTCGATCTTCGACTTCTTTGACCGACGCGGCATGTTCGATCAAGGCCGTCAGCCGCGGTTCGAGGATCGAATGCCCTTGCCGCAACGTGTCACTACTCAGATCGCCTTCGTCTCGACCTTCGACTGGCGGTCCGTCGTAGTCACTGAGCGCCTCTTCAAGGTCGCGGAGTTTCGTGTCGACGTTCTTACGTTCCTGCTCGAGAACCGCTTCAGTTTTGTCAATTGATGCTTTGGCGACAGAGGCGACTGAACGCATCCTCTGAGCAGCATCCTCATAAACCCTTGTGCCAAAGAGAGCTTGCAGAAGTGGTCGCCTCTCTTTTGTCTCGGCCAGCAGAAACTGTTGAAACTTTCCCTGAGGCAAGAGGACGACTCGCTCAAACTGCTCGCTACTTAGACCGACAGCTTCGTGACAGATGGCATCAACTTCATCAACTTTCGATGCCAGTGTTTCCCACTCATCGTTCTTGAAAATTGAAATCGAACAAGTTGCGGGTTCGGGGGTGAGGCCCTCTCCACGCTTCTTGGCGCGCATATACGCGGGAGACCGTTCGATTCGATAGCGAGTGGCATTCGCTTCGAATTCGAGGGTGACAAACGCCTGCTGGGTCTCGGCAACGTGATGAGATCGAACCTGAGATTCCGGACGATCACCGGGAAGTTTCCCGTAAAGGGCGAAGACCATCGCATCGAAGATGGTCGACTTCCCGGTACCGGTGGGACCGGTAACGAGAAAGATACCCAGTGGATGCAGAGCTTCGAACTTGATTTCGTGCGATTCCGGATAGGAACCGAACGCCGAGAACGAAAGGACGAGGGGCCTCATTCCGCGCCACCACTTGCTCGAACAGCATCGAATGCCTGAGCGATCGCCACTTGCTCAGCATCGGTTGGTTCGGCGCCACCAAACTCGGTCCAGAAAGCGACGGCTGCATCGACTGGTTCCATCTTGGATCTCGGAATGATCTGGCCGTCGCTGTCGCGCTGCGGATCAAGTTCCACCCGCTCAACCCCAAGCAACCGGATTTCGACGATATGGGGGAATCGCTGAGCAAGTCGTTCCCGTGCATCAGTGACGTATTCACCGTCAGTCAGTTCAGCCATCACGAAGTGTTCGCCGAAACTCGAGTACTCATCGCTGGAAAGCAATTCATCGATCGTCCCTGTGATCTTCACCACCGGGCGCCCATGCGTGACAGGAATGGTCTCGATCTCGGCTGTGCCGTCGCTGTCGATCTCAATCAGAACTACTGACTTCGGGTCGGTTTCGGAGAACGAATACGGCATCGGGGTTCCCGAATATCGGATGAACTGTTCCTGAACGGACTGTGGTCGGTGAAGGTGACCGAGGGCGACATAGGAATGGCCCCGGAACACATCAACCGGAACCATCTCGGCAGTTCCAATACTCAGTCGTTTCTCCGACTCCGAAGTCTTGGGATCGGTCGACCCACTCACGAAAGCATGAGCAACAACCACTGAACGCGCAGAGGTTCGGCTGTCTTCGAAACTCCTCATTGCATGTTTGAGAACGTTTTCATGATTCCGCTCGAGTGCGGCTGACTGAAGCGCCTCCCGCCACTGAGGCGGTGCAAGCACTGGATCAAGAAACGGAACGATCAAGAAATCGATTGCCCCATGCTCATCCTCCAGCGAAAGGGTCTCCCCGACTCGGTCGTATCCGCCTCGGATGTGGATCCCCACCGCATCGGTAAGGCCATCAAGGGCCGCCACTCGATCGGGACCGTCGTGATTGCCAGCGATCGCCACCACTTTGATATTTGCCGCCGTGAACGCCAGGAGGGTCTGGCGCCACAGTCGAACCGATTCAGTCGGCGGAATCGAGCGGTCGTAGAGATCGCCCGCCACCACAAGCAGTTCAACCTTCTCGGAGACGGCAACCTCGAGGAGCCACTCGCAGAACTGCGTCTGGGCGTCGTGGAGGGAGACCGAGCCAAAGCTGCGGCCCAGATGCCAGTCGGAGGTGTGGAGGATCTTCATCGCCGTCGCCGATCGTAGAGGTCGCCACCGACAGGGGTGTCGGGTCCCAGTGAAACGCACCAAATGGTCGGAAAGGTGCACATTCGGACCATTTTTTCTCCCGGATGTGCAATCGGGGTCCCGACCGAACTAAGAACCATGTCGGACATTCGAGGGGGCCGTCGGTGGACGACCGGGCTTCCTTATCGACGGGCGGTTCTGTTTCCGTCGTGTCCTGACAATTCGCCTCAACCTTTCCGGAGAGTCACACTCCATGACAACGACGACCGAAGAAGAAGAGCTGCTCGGTGTTGTACTCACACCCCGTCAGATCTGGGAACTTCTTGATCTTCTCAACGATGCACCCGGCGATGCCGATGAAGACGTGCTCGACGCAGTCGCAAACAAGCTGCGCTCACCTCGCGTGTTCACCCGTGTGAGCGCCGCTCGTTACCAGGGCCGCCTTCTTGCCCTCACCCCTGACGAGCACCGTGCGCTCGTCGATCTTGTCGAGAACGACACCACTCCCGCTGATGAGGTCATCAGTGTTGTCGGTGCTCGTCTTATCGGCCTCGTGCCCGACCGCACCCGTACTGGCAAGATCCGCGACTGATCCGTTCGTTCATCGAACGAACAACCAACACTCCGGGGGGAACGATGGCTACCGCGCCGCTTGA
>JBIIGP010000011.1:0-18034 GCA_044236415.1 Acidimicrobiales bacterium
GCGACTGGCACTGGTTTGCAGACCAGTGGTGCTGGTGCAACCTGTCTGTACACGCCGAACACGACGACGTGTGATGCAGACAATGTTGTGACGATCAATGGTCAGGGCACGTACACGCTTGATCCGGCAACTGGTGTTGTCACCTATGTCGCCGATCCGGCTGTCACTCCGGGGACGAAGACTTCGATTACCTATCGAGTGACAGACATTGTTGGTCAGACAGCAACCTCGACGTTGACCCCGTTTGTTCCTCCGCCTCCGGTTGCGGTGAATGACACGAACATTGACGATTACGACACCAACCAATTGATCACGCCGATGGCGAACGATTCCGCTGGCGATCAAACGGCACCGCTGGTGGTTTCAAGCCTGAAGTTCTGCCCGACTTCGGCAACTGCGCCATTCACCTCGACGAATTGTTCGCTGGTTCCGTCTCAGGGCAGTCCATTGGTGACAGCTGACGGCAAGTATTGGGTCAACCCGGCAACTGGCGTGGTCACTTTTGATCCCGATGCAGGATTCATTGGCGTCGTGACCGTACCCATTCACTATGTGGTCGCCGACGCCTTGGCCCGAGTCGTGAGTGCAAAGATCACGCCTGAAGTGCGGCCTCCGCTAGCGCCGACTGCCAATCCGACCGAGACGTTTGGCGTCCGAAGCGAGGTTCAGAACTCGGACTTGCTGGACAACGATTTCCCGGGCCACTCGAGCATTCCTTTAGCGCTTTCGACCATTCGTCTTTGCGACGATGGCGAGTTAGCGCCAGGTTGTTCGGCATTCCGTGTGACGGTTCTTGACGTCGGGGAATACGTCCTCGATCCGGCAACCGGTGTGGTTTCGTTCACCCCGGAATCCGACTTCATTGGTACTGCCGACTCTCTTCCTTACATGGTTGCCGATGCAATGGGTCGAGTTGTCTCCTCGACGTACACGCCAACGGTGGTTGATCCGCCGGAACTTTCGAATGACTCTGGCCAGTCGGAACAGGGTGTTGCCCAGCGCATCTCGATCTTTGGCAATGACTCACCTGCAAATGCCGGAGTTCCGTTCGACCTTGCCACGCTGCGGCTTTGCCGACCGTCCGATACTCCGCCGGCCTGTGCGCAGACCTCGGTAGCAATCGCTGGTGAAGGTACCTATTCGATCAACGGCGATGGAACAGTGACGTTCACCCCGGAGCCGGAGTTCGTCGGTGTTGCAACGCCGATCGCCTATGTCGTTGAGGATGTTCTTGGCCAGGTTGTCTGGGCAACGATCCACCCAACGATCACGCCGAGGCCTGAGGTCATCACGATTGCCGGTCAGAAACTTCCGATGACCGGTTCAGACGTGTTGGCCTATGTGGGCTGGGCGGTTCTGCTGATCGGTGCCGGTTTCGCCTTGGAAATGCTTCGCCGTCGACGACTGAATTGAGCGAGCAGATACTCGGCTGAAGACCCGAAGTCGGTAGGGTTCCTTTCAATCGGGCACAATTGAATCAAGGGAAATTGACAGGGATGAAACCGGATGATGCCAATGTCCCCTATGTCGCAATTCCAGTAAAAGACAATTTTCTTTACACTCAGGCTCTTGTGACTTCTCTCATTGAGCAGGGCGAAATTAGCCCTGCCCAGATTCATATCTACGACAACGGAAGCGTGGATGAGACCAAGGCAGAAATGGAGTCACTTGGGGTAACAGTTATCGACGCCTTTGGATGGTCTTTCCATCGCATGTGGAATCACGCTCTGGCCTCAGGCAATGGTCTTCCGGTCGGAATTCTGAATAACGACATTGCCATTGGCCCAAACTTCCTCTCGTCGATGGCGGCAGCTCTAGAGACGGACAAAAGCCTTGCAGTGGTTTGTCCAAACTATGACGATCGGTCAGGCGAAATGAATTACGTTGCCAACATTCAGGCAGGTCGAATGGACGGCACAGGCGGAATTGCTGGATGGGCCTACATGATTGCGGGCGACTGGGCACAAGTTTTTCGTTTTCCTGAAGAGTTGAATTGGTGGTACGGGGACAACGTCCTTGTCGACTCAATTGTCATGGCGGGTCGTAAGTGTGGAATTACGGGTGCTACAACCGTTGTCCATCTTGATGGAGGCAGCCGGACCGGCAATTGGACCGCAGACATGGTCGAACCAGACAGGATCTGGTACGAGCAGTGGAGGAATGGTTTTCGTGCATGAAGAATGCCTTCAGTGGGCCCAGTGAGTTTCAACCTGTTGATCCTCGGACTGGCAAGCACGTTTTCGCGAGCCTGACGTTTAGTCGCCGATGACGATGTTTTCGATACCGATTGCCGGTTCGGGATAGCTCATATTGAGCGACTCAAGCTTGTCGATGAGGAGTTGTGAGATCACAAGGTTTCGATACCACTTGTGATCAGACGGAATGACATACCACGGGGCGCTCTTCGTGGAGGTTTCTGAGAGAGCCTTTTCGTAAGCGTTGGTATAGGCATCCCAATGCGCTCGTTCGGCAACGTCGCCGTGTTCGAACTTCCAGTGCTTCGCTGGGTTATCGAGTCGTTCCTGCAACCGCGCTCGTTGTTCCTCTTTTGAGATGTGAAGAAAGAGCTTCACAATGACCGTGCCCTCGTCGGCCAGCATCTGTTCGAAGCCACGAATGTGTTCATAACGTCGTTCCCAGACGTTCTTAGGAACGAGATCGTTCACGCGCACAACGAGCACATCTTCATAGTGGCTGCGATTAAAGATAACGATGCGTCCATTGCGCGGTGCATGCTCGTGGACTCGCCACAAATAATCGTGCGCTAATTCGACGTCGTTGGGTCGTTTGAAATCTTTGACCTTTACGCCAACGGGGTTGATGGTGCGGAAAACATGCTTGATCGTTCCGTCTTTGCCCGAAGTATCCATGCCTTGCAAGATGATGAGCATCTTGTGCTTCGACTCGGCATAGAGCATTGCTTGGAGATCAGCGAGTTGTTCGTTGAGCGAGGGGAGCAGCGCTGCGCCTTGCTGCTTATCGCCATCGAATCCGTCAGTGGCGCTGGTCGACCATTTACTGAGATCAACCTTTGTGCCTGGTGTGACTCGATACTCGTCGGGTTCGATTCGGCCGGAACTCATGGCTTGTCCTTTCGGCTACCGAGTCGGCGGCCAACCATCATGCCCAGCGATCGGGCGGCATCATCGAGTGTGGGTTTTGGCTCGCTCGATTGCGATTCATTCGCAGCCGAATGTTCCTGCTCAGTGGAAACCGGCGTGGTCTTCGAACGTCCGGTCACCTTGGCGAGTCCGCTCCCGACGACTTTGCCCGCTTTGCGTCCCTGTTCCTCGAATCGATCACCCCGAGCAGCGTCGGCCTCTTTTACCCCGCGGTCGATCCCGCGTGCGGTGTTGAGCCCGAGTGACAGGATGACGAAGCCGATCCATGTTCCCACCACGAAAAATCCGGTGGTCCAGGCCCAACCTTTGTCGGTTCGCGGAGTGCTGAGCAGCATGAACAACACGATGACGATCAGGATGCCAATGAGAAGGGAAAGACCGGCGGCGATCCAAAACATGACATCTCGCCAGAACGGTGGGCTGTAGGCGCGCAAGGTGCTCGAGCGCTTTTTGCGGGAACGCGACGAGGGGGCCACGGAAGAACCGTAGCCCCCTCGATCGGAGTGTTCAGGTTGTGGCTTGCTCAGTCGAGATCGAGATGCAGCATCTTGATGGCGTTGCCGCGAACAATCTTGTAGAGCGTCTCGTCGTCGAGGTCGACGGCCATCTCGCGAACGAACTGTTCGGTGTGGGGCCAGGTCGAGTCCGAGTGGGGGTAATCGGTTTCGAACGTGACGTTGTCGACGCCGATGTCGTCAAGATTCTTCAGGCCGAAGTTGTCACGGAAGAAGCAGGCGTAGACCTGACGACGGAAGTAGAACTCCGGCGGTTCGCTCACGATTTCTGGGTCGAATGCCCAGCCGCGGAATTCCGACCACACGTTCTGGGCCCGCTCAAGGAAGTACGGGATCCAGCCCATCTGCGCTTCGGAGTAGGCCAATGTGATGTCTGGGAAGCGGGGGAGGATGCCGGAGAAGATCCAGTCGGCCAATGACGACATGCCCTGGTTGAAGCTCAACGTCGCCTGAACTGCAGCGGGTGCGTCGGGCGAGGTGGCCGGCATGCGCGAGGAAGAACCGATGTGCATGTTGATCACGGTTTGCGTGTCGTTGCATGCCTGGAAGAAGGGGTCCCATTCGCCGGAGTGAATGGTGGGCAGGCCGAGGAAATGCGGTACCTCGGAGAAGCACACTGCGTGCACACCGCGTGCAGCATTGCGATAGATCTCGGCAGCGGCGAGTTTGGCGTCCCACATCGGAACGATGATGAGCGGAATGAGGCGACCCTTGCCGGCGCCGCCACACCATTCTTCAACCATGAAATCGTTGTAGGCCTGCACGCAGAGAAGTGCGAGTTCTTTGTCCTTGGCTTCGGCGAAGGTCTGTCCGCAGAAACGAGGGAAGGTGGGGAAGCACAGCGACGCTTCGGTGTGGTTTGCGTCCATGTCCTCAAGGCGGGCGGTTTGATCCCAACATCCCTTGCGCATTTCTTCATACGTGACCGGAAGCATCGTGCGCTCTTCAACGTCGAAGCCAACGGCGGTAATGATGCGACGCATCGGGACTTTGAGGTCTTCGTAACACCAGAAGTCGGCGAACTTTCCGCCTGGGCTGTTGTTGCCCACGATGTCGAACGAGTAATTCATTCCGTCGAACTTGAGGTTGTCGACGCGCAAGCGCTCGAGGCGAGGACCAACGTCGAGGTACTTCTTGGGAAGGCGACTCGTCCAGACATCGGCCGGTTCGATGATGTGATCATCGACAGAAACGATCTTCGGGATGACGCGCTTGGTGTCGGCCGAAGCGGGATTGGGAGCGGTGATGGTCATGGCTCTCCTCGAGGGCGCAGGTATCGGGGCTAGTCCCCGTGCCGAGGACTTTAGGACAAAACCTGACGACCCGTCAGGTTTTCCTACGAATCAGTCGCGTGACGTTCGTCGCTGAGGCCGCTCAACCTGACCGATCGATGATGGAGGGCCTACGATCGCCCCTCCGGAGCGGTTGTTCCCCCTACACGGAGTCCCCATGGATCTGAACTTCACACCGGCCGAAGAGGCCTTCCGGGCTGAGGCCCGGGCCTGGCTCGAGGCCAACGTCCCCGTCGGTTTGCCTTCGGGCGATACCGCCGAAGGCTTCGCCCTTCATGTCGAGTGGGAAAAGAAACTGTTCGACGCCCGCTGGTCTGTGGTGTCGTGGCCCGAGGAATACGGCGGCCGCGGTGCATCGCTGTGGGAATGGCTCATCTTCGAAGAGGAGTACTACCGAGCTGGTGGTCCGCAGCGCGTGACCCAGAACGGCATCTTCCTTCTTGCTCCCACAATTTTTGAGTTCGGCACGCCCGAACAGAAGGAACGTTTCCTTCCTGCGATGGCTGCTGCTGATGACCTGTGGTGTCAGGGTTGGTCGGAACCCGATGCTGGTTCCGATCTTGCTGGCATCAAGAGCCGCGCTGCTCGCGACGACGAACGCGGCGGTTGGGTCATTAACGGACAAAAGACGTGGACAACTCGCGGTGCGTTCTGCAATTGGGTGTTTGGTTTGTTCCGAACCGATCCAGAAGCAGCGCGTCATAGCGGCATGACATACCTCCTCGTTCCGCTCGATGCACCTGGCGTGACTGTGCGCGGTGTTGAGCGTCTTGATGGCGATGAAGGTTTCGCTGAAGTGTTCTTCGACGACGTCTTCGTTTCCGATGACTTGGTATTGGGTGGCGTCAACGAAGGTTGGGGCGTCGCCATGGCAACCGCATCTTCTGAGCGCGGTCTTACGTTGCGCTCGCCTGGTCGTTTTTGTGCCGCTGCCGATCGACTTGTCGATCTCTGGAAGCGCCAGAATGCTGCAGGTGATCATGCAGAACGCGTCGCATCGATGCGTGACGATGTTGCTCAGTCGTGGATGGAAGCCGAGGCCTATCGCCTCGCAACGCTCGCTGATGTGACTGGTCTCGTAAAGGGCATTTCGCAGGGTGCTCGTTCAAGTCTCACAAAGATCTATTGGTCCGAACTCGATGTGAATCTCAACGAAACCGCGCTCCGATTGCTCGGCCCTGCTGCCGAACTCATCGAAACCTCCCCCGATGCAGTCGATGGGGGAGCGTGGATGAAGGGATTCGAGTTCGCACTGAGTGGCCCGATCTATGCGGGCACGAATGAAATTCAACGCAACGTCGTCGCCGAGCGCGTGCTCGGTCTGCCCCGGAAGTAGGCCGAGATGCAATTCGCTTTCACCGAAGATCAACTGCTGTTCCGCGACACCGTCGCTGAATTCTTTGCCAATGAATGCCCACCGGAAAAGGTGCGCTGGTCATGGGACGACGCCGTCGGTCGCGACGCGTCAACATGGGCGGCACTCGCTGAAATGGGCGTGATTGGCCTCACTGTCCCCGAAGCCTTTGGCGGCATGGGGATGAACGAAATCGATCTCCTTCCGATCCTGACCGAAGCAGGTCGCTACGCGTACCCGGGTCCGTTGGTTGAAACCGTTGCCGTCGTTGCGCCGCTACTCGCTGAAGCCGCTCCTGCGGCAATCACCGAGAAATGGTTGCCTGGAATTGCCGATGGTTCGGTCATCGCAACCGTTCAACTCGATGGACAGCCTTTCGTCAATGACATGCACATCGCCAACCTTTTGGTTGCGCAGCGTGACGATCGCCTGTTCGCTGTCCCGGCCGACAAGGTTCGTTCAACGCAGCAGGTATCGGTTGACGGCGCTCGTCGATTGTTTGCTGTCGAATGGGATGAAGCCGATGCGGAACTCATCGCCTCGGGCGACGCCGCGCTGCAAGCAGTGAACAGAGCCTTCGATCGTGGTGCTGCCGCTACTGCTGCGCTGCTCATCGGATTGTCCGAACAGATGATCGCGATGACGGTTGCCTACGTGGTTGACCGCAAGCAGTTCGGTGTCCCGATCGGAAGCTTCCAAGCCGTGAAGCATCATCTTGCCGACGCTGAGCTCAAGGTGTCCTTTGCTCGCCCAGCGGTATGGGCGGCTGCCTATGGACTGGCCACTGGTTCTGACGATGTTGATCGTGAAGTCTCGATGGCCAAATGTTTCGCTTCTGATGCTGCCGAGGTTGTTGCTCGCAAGGCCCTCCAAACTCACGGGGCCATCGGGTACACGACCGAACATGATCTGCACTTCTGGCTGAAGCGTTCGTGGGCACTCGCATCAAGTTGGGGCGATGCTCTTTGGCACCGTCGCCGCGTCGCTCACCTGTTGCTCGACAACTAAGCACGTGCCCACATCTGAATCGGTCGCGTCGCTTGTCTCGCGCTGTTTGCGCGCCGTCGGTGCGACGCGTGCATTCGCAGCACCGGGTCATGATCTGGAATCTCTCGAGGGGCTTGCGCTCATTCCTGTCGCAACCGAAGCCGCGGCAATCGCATTGGCCGATGCCGACGGACGACTTTCCATCGCTCCTGATGCACGACCTGGGGTAGCTCTACTTCCGGGCCGTCGAGTGCGATTGTCCTCGCAGCCCGGTGAAGAAACGCAAGCGCTTTCAATCGGAGTCGAAGATCTTCCTGCGGCATTTGCAGGCTGGTCATTGGGCCGTGTGTTTGGTGCCGTCGAAATCGAACTTCCAGCCGACCTTTTCGCCGAAGCCCCCGAAGGCACACAGCCGCTCGTGCTTCAACGAAGCGATCAGTTGCTTCGCCTTTCTGTTGGTCTGGCTGACTTCCGCACGATGATCATCGTTGGCCCCGGAGTTCTTCGCGATGGAGCTGCGGCCGATGTTTCCGATTTCGTCACCAGAACTGGCGCCGGAGTCATGACCACGATGGGTGCGATCGGCGTTGTTCCATTCGATCATCCGTCGTGGTGCGGCGTTGTCGGCATTCAAGTCGATGACCCTGCGCTCGGAGGTCTCGATGCGTGCGAACTCGTGATCGCCGTCGGCGTGGACGATGAGGAACTGGGCGAATCGCTCCCGATGAATGCACAGCTCTTGGAAGTAGAGCCATGGCATCTGCCGTTCTTGGCGACTGATTGGCCTGCAATCGAATCGATCGCAGCCCCTTCGTCACTTGTTGAAGCATGCGCAGCGGTGTTCGGTGACCATCGAGAGGCAACCGGTTCGCCACTTCATCCAGTTCGCGCGGTGCTCGACGTCTTCGATGCAATCGACCCTGACGTGCAGGTCTATGTCGATAGCGGACCTGCTGGCTTCTGGTTTGCTCGTGGAGTCGTGCCCGTTCCTATTGGACGTGTTGTCGTTCCTGCTCGTGCCGCCGATGGATTCGCAATTTCTGCTGCGATCGTGTCTGCACTCGACGGCACTCGCTCGGTTGCCATCACCATGCCCGGTAGTTCACTCGAAAACGAGTTGCTCGATCTTGCTGCATCGCTCGACCTCGGCATTGTTGTTGAACAATGGGGCGATGATGTTGACGGGGGAGATCCTTCGCAACACCGAGCGAACCTTGTTGCGGCGATGAGCGACTCGGGCCTTAGTGTCACCGGAGTTTCCGTTGACCTTGCGGCTGCTGCGGAACTTGTTGATCTTGCCGGCCCCGTTGTGGCCTGGCCGACGTTCAACTAACGGGCTCACTCGAACGCAAAACGAAACCGGGGGCCGACCGTTTGGTCGACCCCCGGGTACTGCACAACGTTGGTGGAGCGATCAGCCGCCGATCGGAAGATCAATGCCACCGGGAAGCGAGATGGTCTTGCACTCGCAGAATGCTTCGATGCCTTCGGGGCCAAGCTCGCGGCCAACGCCGGAACTCTTGAAGCCACCGAATGGGCCGTTGAAGTCCATGCCCTGAGCGGTGTTCACGCCAAAGGTGCCGGTGCGAACCTTGCGAGCAACGTTGATGCCCTTTTCGATGTCTGAGGTGTAGCAGGCACCGGCAAGGCCGTAGTCATTGTCGTTTGCAATGGCGATGGCATCTTCGAGGGTGTCGTACTTAATGAGTGACAACACTGGGCCGAAGATTTCTTCACGGGCGATGGTCATCTGGTTGGTGACATCGGCGAAAAGCGTGGGAGACACGAAGTGGCCCGTTGCTTCGTCGGGACGTCCGCCACCGACAACAACGGTTGCGCCTTCGGCCTTGCCCTTGGCGATGTAACCCTCGACGCGCTCACGCTGACGTTCGGCGATGAGTGGTCCGCACATGTTCTCGGGATTGGCGGGGTCGCCGGCAATTTGTGAGCTGACCGCAGCAGCAAGTGCATCGCGGATCTCGTCGTACTTGCTCGCTGGAGCAAGAACGCGAGTGAGCGCAACACAAGCCTGACCATTGTTCATGAGGCCACCCTGAATGATGTGGCCGACTGCCTCTTCGATGTTGGCGTCGTCGCAAATGATTGCGGCGGACTTGCCACCAAGTTCGAGGGTGCAGCGCTTGAGTTGTTCGCCACAGATGGCGCCGATCTTGCGACCAGCAGCGGTTGAACCGGTGAAGCTGACCTTGTTGACGTCAGGGTGACGCACGAGGTACTCGCCAACCTCGCGGTCGGCCGGAACGATGTTGATGACACCGGCGGGAACGCCAGCTTCGATGAGCACCTCGGCGAAGAGGTTGGCATCGAGAGGGGTTTCCGGAGCGGGCTTCAGCACGATGGTCGAACCCGAAGCAAGTGTCGGGCCAACCTTGAGCGTGGTGATGAACAGCGGCACGTTCCAAGGGATGATGCCGGCGCAAACGCCAACTGGTTCGCGGCGAACGATGATCTGTCCACCGAGTGCACCGTCACGACGCTCTTCGAATGGGAAGTTCAGCGTGTGCTGTGCAAAGGAGTTGAGCACCATGGTTGCGGACAGAACCTGACCGAACATGGAGAAGTAGTACGGAGCACCAACTTCGCTCACGATGAGGTTGGTGAACTCTTCCTGGCGAGCGGTAAGGAGCTCGGCAACCTTCGCAAGAAGAGCGGAACGCTCTTGCGGCGTGTAGTCAGCCCACGGGCCAGTAAGAGCAGCCTTGGCGGCAGCAACGGCGCGGTCCATGTCGGCATTGGTTGCGACCGGAACAGAACCGATGATCTCTTCGGTGGTCGGCGAGAGCACCTTGAGTGTTTCGTTCCCGGCGGGTTCGACCCACTCGCCCCCGATGAAGAACTTGTCGTACGTCAGCATGACTTCCCCTTCTCGTTACCCGGATCGGCCGGGTGTTCAGGGGAGTGAATCTATCGGCCCACGGACGTGTCGGCCCACCGGGAGGGGAGGAAGTCCTACGGGGGGGAAATCGGCAGGATCTTGCCGGAGTTGAGTTCGTTGACGACCTGCAGGGCATCACCAATTTCGACAAAGTTCACCCCAACGATCGTGGGGAATTTGCCTCGTTGGGTCATGCAGTCCTGCACCCGAGGCATAAGGACGTCATAGGCATTGATCACCTTCGCCTCGCCGACTGTGGGGGCGGCGCCGGCTGGAGTAATCCAGTGGTTGATTTGGAAAAGCGGCGAACTCGGGGTTCCACGGTTCGGAGCGCAACTCGGAAGGCCAGTCCAGTCCTTGGTCCACTGTTCGGTCCCATCGGCGCCCGTGACGGTCGCCGGGACGGGGCCATCCACTGTCGCTGTGCCGGTGTACTTGGACGAGCCCGGGGTGTAGAGCTCGGAGTCCTTGCGGAATGTAAACGGTGTGTCCTGAAAAACCCCGTATCCGCGAATGTTCCACGCTGGTGGTGCGCCGCTGAACTCAGAGATCATGATGATGTTGCGCTTTGCATCGATGAGTTCGCCGAGAGTGGGCATCGGGGCAGCAGGGTCGTAGTCCCAGACCCTGTCAAAGACCTTCGCCTCGCGGAGTGCCTTTTCAGTATCGGCCTTCGAGACGTAATCGCCAATGAACCAGATGATGACGTTGTCGGGATTATCGACGAGGAACTGACTTGTGTATCCCAACGCGGTTGTGAACTTTGTGGCGCCGTACTCGCAATAGACGTGACACAAGTAGACGTCTCGGAGATTCGGATCAACTTTGATGTTGGCCTGAAGTTCTTTCGCTTTTGCTTGCTGTTCGTTCGAATACTGATCGTCTTGATCGATAGGGTTCACTGCAAGCTCGGCAATGCTGTCCGTGATCACAGCATTTGCGCCAGTGATGTTGACGGTTGTGGGAATGCCGTAGTGGGTCTTCACGAGAAGGGCGCGCACTCCGAAATCCAACTGTGCGGGAATGCTTTTGGTTTGTTCGTAGAACAGCCAGCCCGGATCGGCTGCAGTCGACATCGCATTGTGGGCGCCTAGGAAGGCGACCTCGTTAAGCGGCTTGTTGCACAATTCGGCAGATCCGTTGCACTTGCGTTGCTCGTTTGCAGTGGACTTCGACCGAGCTCCCGAAGTCGTAAACCATGCTCCGATGCCGATCGTGACGAACAGCACCAGAGTGACGAGCACAACGCGAGTGGTCGGGCTGTTGAACCGAACGTTCTTGACGTCGGCCGCTATCGCGCTACGCGTTGTAGCCGGTGATCGGCGGCCAACGATGGAAAGGAGTTGGGATGCCCCGACGTAGGCGAGGACCGCGCCGAAGACGACGACGATAAGAGGAATGATCGTCTCGCGCCCGATGATCATGATGAGTCCGATGCCCATCAGAGCGAGGGCGTGAGCGATTCGTCCGCGCTGCGAAGTTGGCTTGTGTCGATCGATTGCAGAGCGCACTCGATGAATGACTGACTGAACAGTGACAACCTCACCATGAGGGGCTGTTGCGGTTCCGAACGCACACAGCACCACGCCGATTCCAACAGTCCATATGGAATAGACCCGGTAATCACTGACAAAGAACTCTGTAGCGGAAACGAGTGCTCGCTGAGTTTCAGGAGTATTGGCATACGAACCGGCGATGATCGGCGCAATCGTCGCCAGAACAAACATGACGATTCCGCTGAATGCCGCGGAAATTCCCAGAGCAAACGTGGACCTGTGACGGTTGGTGTCGAGGGCGATCGTGCCGAATGCAAAGAGGCCAGCCGCAAGGAGAAGGCCGGCACCTGCGAGGGTCAACCTTTCGGCGATTCTCCAAAGCCCAAGACCACGGGTCTGGTCGCCGATCTGTACGAGGAGTTCATTGGTCCCTGTCGGGATTGATGTCGCCACGTCGGGGTTCGTCGCCTGAAGGCTTCCCGAGAGCACATTGAGGCTTTCGCTCAGGTTGATGACTTGGGTGTTGCCGCTTTGGGTAAAGAGGTAATCGTGGCTGGTGTCGAGGGCTCTTCGGAAGATCGAACGAAACGCTGGGGTTTGCAAGATCGGATCAAGTGTCGAGCGGATGAGCGTGCGAAACGACGCAAGATTCGACGGGCCGGCATTGATGATGGCATCGGTGATTTCGTCAGCAAGCTTTGACCGCACCGCTTGAGAGTCGAGGACCCTCTCGGCTCGTTCCGCGAATCGGGCCGAATCGAACACCGTCATTCGGGTCCAAATGGAGGTCGCCCCGAGAGTGAACGTGACAAAGAAAAGGCATGCGCAGACGACCGAGCCCAGTTGGCGGGCGGTTGGCTTTCGCGTTCGTGTGCCTGATTGTTCGCCTGCTGCAGCGGTCATTCGTTACACCCTCGCCCTTGGACTCAGAAACTCTGCCACACCGCTGGTCGATTTCACTCGGTTGCGCGGCTACGTCAGCAGACGCGGGTGGGGTTTGGCAGGATGGTGGCCCCGCTGCCTGGCGGGATCGAAAGGACTCTGATGCAGCTCGGCATGGTCGGTCTTGGGCGAATGGGTGCAAATCTCGTTCGTCGTCTCGTTCGTGATGGCCACACCTGTGTGGTGTTTGATGTCGACGCAGCAGCAGTTGCAACACTGGCAGCCGAGAGCGACGCCATTACCGGTGCAAGTGATCTTGCTGACTTTGTCGCGAAACTTGATGTTCCTCGCGCGGCCTGGGTGATGGTTCCGGCTGCATACGCCGGTGGCACAGTGAACGATCTCGCAGCGCTGATGGAATCGGGCGACATCGTCATCGACGGTGGCAACACCTATTACCGAGATGATGTCGATCGCGCCGAGGCGCTCGCGCCAAAGGGCGTGCACTATGTCGATGTCGGCACGAGCGGTGGCGTCTTTGGTCTTGACCGTGGTTTTTGTTTGATGATCGGTGGCGAGGACGACATCGTCACCCATCTCGAACCGATCTTCCGCACGATCGCCCCTGGCGTCGGCGACGCAGAGCGCACGCCGGGTCGAACGGGCGAGTTCACTCCGGAAGAACAAGGTTGGCTGCATTGCGGTCCAGCCGGTGCCGGCCACTTCGTCAAGATGGTGCACAACGGCATCGAATACGGGCTCATGGCTGCATACGCTGAAGGCCTCAACATTCTCAAGCACGCAAATGCCGGCAAAGTTGCTCGTGAGAACGACGCAGAGACAACGCCGCTGCGTGAGCCGAAGTACTACCAATACGATATCGACATTGAGTCGGTTGCCGAAGTGTGGCGCCGCGGAAGCGTGGTTGCGTCGTGGCTTCTTGACCTCACCGCTGCTGCGCTTGTCGAAGATCCGCAACTCGACACGTTTGCTGGTCGCGTCAGCGATTCAGGCGAAGGTCGCTGGACAAGCCTTGCCGCGATCGACATCGGCGCACCTGCTCCGATCTTGACGACTTCGCTTTACGAGCGGTTCACCTCGCGCGGCGAAGCTGACTATGCCGACAAGTTGCTGTCGGCGATGCGCAAGCAGTTCGGTGGACACGACGAGAAGCCGGCGAGTGGCAACTGAACCTGTTGCTGATGGCTCGGTTGTCGTCTCGACAATCGACGGCATTGCGGCAGTCACGCTCTCGGCGGGACAAACAGTCTTCTCAGTTCTTCCTGAAGCGGGTTTGGTTGGCGCATCGCTGACGCATAAAGGTCGTGAGTACCTCGACTTTCACGGCGGAGCTGCTTCTGCTCGTGAAGGGCACACCACCGGTGTTCCGCTTCTGGCTCCTTGGGCAAACCGCTTAGCGGAATCTTCGTATCGAGTTGGCTCGAAAAGTGTTGATCTGGAGAACCTTTCTCTCCATCGGGATGCAAACGGGCTTCCCATTCATGGGCTCTTTGTTGGTCGATCGGGTTGGGAACTTGTGTCGGTGAAGGGGCAGCCTGGGTCGGCCTCTATGGTTGCGGCGTTCAATGCGGCTGCAGACGAAGACGTCATGGCGGCGTTCCCATTCCCACATGAGCTCACTGTCGGATTCACTGTGACGCCCGGTCGATTGATGGTCTCAACCACGGTCACCGCCACCGGACGACGAGCGGTGCCGGTCAGCTTTGGTTGGCATCCGTATTTTCGCCTGCCCGACGTCGATCGAGGTCGGGTGAGGCTAGGGATGCCGTCGCGCACCCGTCTTGTGCTGGATGGACGTGGCATTCCCACGGGTGAAGAACTTGCTGAATCTGCTTCGATCGTGAAGCTGGCGGGTACCGAGTATGACAATGCCTATCGATTGGGTCGTGACCGTCAGTTGTTATTGGCCGCAGGTCGTCGCCGTCTTACCGTTGTTTTTGATCGCAACTATCCGTACGCGCAGGTCTATTCCCCAGCCGGGGCAGACTTCATAGCGCTCGAGCCGATGACGGCTTCCACGAATGCGCTCTGTCAGGGAACCACGCCCATGGTTGCTCCCGGCGAACGCTTCACCGCTCGTTTTGTCGTTTCTCTTACTTGAACTCAGGAGTTCACATGTCTGACGCACCACAGCCGATCGAACAATCCAGTGAATGGTGGGAACTCGCTGCGCATCAGGCCGAAATCGCAGACGTGCATCTGCGTGAACTCTTTGCTTCAGACCCGACTCGCGGAGATCGTCTCAACCTTGAGGTGGGGGATCTCTACGTCGATTACGCGAAGCACCGCCTAAACGATGAAACGCTCACGAAATTGTTTGCGCTTGCCCGCCGGGCGGACGTCGAAGGTTTGCGCGACGCAATGTGGGCTGGCGAACACATCAACGTCACTGAAGATCGCGCGGTTCTCCACATCGCACTTCGTGCACCTAAGGGTGTCGTCTTCACCGACGAAGGACACGATGTGGTTCCGGATGTTCATGAAGTTCTCGACCGCATGGCTTCGTTTTCGAACCGCGTGCGATCGGGAGAGTGGGTCGGCCACACCGGAAAGCGCATTCGTACCGTGATCAACATCGGTATCGGTGGCAGCGATCTTGGTCCCCGCATGGCGCATGAAGCGCTGTTGCCTTACGCCCAAGAGAACATCGATGTCCGATTCGTCTCGAACGTAGATGGCACCGAGTTCTATGAACTCACACATGACCTTGATCCAGCCGAGACGTTGTTCATCATCGCGTCGAAAACATTCACCACTCTTGAAACAATGACCAACGCGCACAGCGCACGGGACTGGGCGCTGGCTTCGCTTGGTGACGACGCGGCGATTGCAAAGCACTTCGTGGCAGTTTCAACCAATGCTTCCGAAGTAGCGAAGTTCGGCATTGATACCGACAACATGTTCGGTTTCTGGGACTGGGTCGGCGGCCGTTACAGCTATGACTCAGCCATTGGCTTGTCGCTCATGATTGCTATCGGCCCCGACAACTTCACCGAAATGCTTGAAGGATTTCGTCTTGTTGACGAGCACTTCAGGACAGCCCCGATGGAACAGAACTTGCCGTTCATCCTCGGACTCATTGGCGTTTGGTACAACAATTTCTTTGGGGCACAAACGCTCGCAGTGCTGCCCTATAGCCACTACCTCGCGCATCTCACGCCCTACTTGCAGCAATTGGCAATGGAGAGCAACGGAAAGTCAACCGACCGCTGGGGCCGCACAGTGGGTACGCAAACCGGAGAAATCGTGTGGGGTCAGCCCGGCACGAACGGGCAGCATGCCTATTACCAACTGATTCATCAGGGAACGAAGTTGATTCCGGCTGACTTCATTGGCCTTGTGTCACCCGCTCATGAAGTTGGAGGTCATCAAGACATCTTCATGGCGAACTTCTTCGCACAGCCCGAGGCGCTGGCGTTCGGTCGTACTGCTGAACAAGTTCGTGCCGACGGCGTCCCTGAAGCGCAGGTTGCTGCACGCACCTTTGCGGGCAATCACCCGACCACTTCAATCATGGTTCCTGAACTTTCACCCAAAGTTTTGGGGCAACTCATTGCGACTTATGAACACAAAACGTTCGTGCAGGGCGCAGTGTGGGGAATCGACTCGTTCGATCAGTGGGGTGTCGAGTTGGGCAAGAAACTCGCACAGGCGATCATCCCCGAACTCACTGACGAAACTGCGCCCACGCTGACGCATGATTCCTCGACGAGTGCGCTGATTCGCCGCTATCGCAAGGGCCGCGGCCGGGCGTAAACCTGGCCCGGGACAGCAGTCCCGGGACCGTGGCAGACTCCTTCGTCCACGGGCGAGGAGGCTGACGGATGAAGGTTCTGGGTATCGATATCGGCGGCACTGGTATCAAGGGTGCAGTCGTCGACACCAAGAAGGGCCATCTGGTCACCGATCGCCTTCGCCTGCTCACGCCCGAGCCCGCAACCCCTGACGCCGTGGGCATGACGGTTGCCGAGATCGCAAAGCACTTCGAGTGGACAGGTCCAATCGGTTGCACATTCCCGGGCGTCGTCAAAGGCGGGACAGTGTTCACCGCGGCCAACGTTGACAAGTCATGGATCAATGCCGATGCATCTCGAATCATCAGCGATGCAACTGGTTGTCCCGTGACCATGGTGAACGATGCTGATGCTGCTGGTGAAGCAGAAACTCGTTTTGGTGCCGCTCGAGGAAAGTCGGGCGTCATCCTGACAATCACGTTGGGTACAGGTATCGGTTCTGCACTCATGATCGACGGAACGCTCGTGCCGAATACGGAACTTGGTCACTTGTGGCTTCGTGGTGGCGACGCCGAAAAGTGGGCAGCAGCGTCAGTTCGCGAACGTCTGGAACTCGACTGGGCCGAGTGGACAGCTCGAGTTGACGAGTATCTGTGCTCGGTCGAGAAACTCTTCTGGCCTGATTTGTTCATCATCGGTGGCGGCATATCGAAGAAGGCGGACAAGTTCATCCCGAACCTGACATGTCACACCCCGGTTGTCGCTGCATCACTTCGCAATGCCGCCGGCATCGTTGGTGGTGCACTCGCAGTGCATCGTCACCGCGACAAGCATGGAACCGATGGTCAGTCGCACGTCACCAAAAAGAAGTAGTTCGCTGACACTCAGCGAGTTTGAAGTTCTTTCGGCAAATGCGAAGTGTCGGAGAATCGAAACAAACTGAACGAAAGCGATGATGCAATGTGCATTGGTCGCACGACACTGATCGAGCCGTGAAACGCAACGAATCGTTCCCATTCCCACGGGACAGGTTCGATGCCGAGTAGATGACCAAGGCTGACTGCGTTTGCTCCCGAGTGGGCAACAAAGACAATTCGCGGTCCTTCATGGTTCATTTTCCAAAGCGGCGGGAATCCACGGGAGCGCGTGCAGCCGATGTCTGCGAGAAACTCGGTGAGTCCACCGACGACGCGTTGATGAAACTCGAGGAATGACTCTGCGCCAGGAATCGCTTCCCATTGCTCATTGAGCGGCCGACTTCGTTGTTCGGCAAACGCCTTCTCGATGACTTCTGATGGCGTGCCTTGCCAAACTGGAGCACGGATTTCAGCGATCCAATTGTGAGTTTCCGGTTCGAGGCCGAATGCGTCGATGAGTGGTTGTGCAGTTTGTTGTGCGCGAATCAGCGGCGAGACAACAAGTCGATCGATCGGAAGATCAGTGAAGAACGAGGGAAGAAGCTCGGCCTGACGGTGTCCGACGTCAGTGAGCACCGGGTCATCAACGCCGCCTCCATCGATTTCCCACTGGGGTTGTCCGTGTCGGATGAAGATCAGTTCCATGAGTTTTTCTTTGTCTTAACCGCGACCAGGTCGACGGCGATGGCGATTGGTCCAACAGCCGCGGTGCCAATGGCGCCGCAGATCGGGTGCATCATTGGGGACAGCGACAATGTGCCCGGTGCCAGAAGGAATGTCTTGGTTGCATCCAGGACACAGGTAGGTCTTGGTTGCTT
>JBIIGP010000164.1:0-4900 GCA_044236415.1 Acidimicrobiales bacterium
GTGTCCCAACCGAATCAGCACTCTGGGAAGGCCTAGAGAGCACCCCCACAGGAGGAACCGTGCAGGAACGCACCCCCGAAGAAGTACTGAAGCTGGTGAAGGACGAAGGCTGCGAATTCGTCGATTTCCGCTTCTCGGACCTGCCCGGCATCATGCAGCACGTGACGATTCCCGCCAGTGTTTTGGGCGAGAGCCATTTCACCGAGGGTCATGGATTCGATGGCTCTTCAGTCCGAGGATTCCAGCAGATCCAGGAATCAGACATGGTGCTGATCGCCGATCCCAACACCGTGTACATGGATCCGTTCATGAAGCACAAGACCGCAGTCATCCACTGCTTCGTGGCCGACCCGGTGACACACGAGAGCTACTCGCGTGATCCGCGTTATGTCGCAACCAAGGCTGAGGCGTACCTCAAGACCACTGGTATCGCCGACACTGCATTCTTTGGTCCCGAAGCTGAGTTCTTCGTGTTCGACGATGTTCGTTTCGACACGCAGCCCAACGGCTCGTTCTACATGGTCGATTCAATCGAAGGTCAATGGAACTCCGGCACCGACGAGGGACCGAACCTCGGTTACAAGCCCCGCACCAAGCAGGGTTACTTCCCGGTTCCGCCGATGGATCACTACCAAGACATGCGTAGCGACATGACGCTCGCACTCGAAGGTGTCGGCATCCCCGTCGAACTCCATCACCACGAGGTTGCCTCGGGCGGTCAGAACGAGATTGGCATCAGGTTCAACACGCTGTTGGCGATGGCCGATCAGCTCATGACTTTCAAATACGTCCTCAAGAACGTTGCATGGCAGGCCGGTAAGTCGCTCACCTTCATGCCGAAGCCGATCTTCCAGGACAACGGTTCGGGAATGCACTGTCACATGTCGCTCTGGAATTCCGGTGAGCCGCTGTTCTACAGCGACACCGGGTACGGCGGTCTTTCCGACATCGCGCGCTGGTATATCGGCGGCATCTTGCACCACGCCGCTTCGGTCATCGCGTTCACCAACCCCACCACCAACTCGTTCAAGCGTTTGGTGCCGGGTTACGAAGCTCCGGTGAACCTCGTTTACAGCCAGCGCAACCGTTCTGCTTCGGTTCGCATCCCGCTCGCTGGGCAAAGCCCGAAGTCGAAGCGCATTGAGTTCCGTTGCCCCGATTCAACGAGCAATCCGTACCTCGGATTCGCTGCGATGTTGATGGCTGGCCTCGACGGCATCCAGAACCGCATCGAACCGCCGGCTCCGGTCGACAAGGACCTCTACGACCTTCCGCCCGAGGAACTTGCACTTGTTCCTCAGGTTCCGGCGAGTCTCGAACAGGCCCTCGACGCACTTGAGCAGGACAACGCGTTCCTCAAGGCCGGTGGCGTCTTCACCGACGATCTCATCGAAACGTGGATTGAGTACAAGCGCAAGAACGAGGTCGACGCGATTCGACTTCGTCCGCACCCCTACGAGTTCACGATGTACTACGACATTTGACCCTTAGTCGGGTACGACATCTGAGCCCGACCGGCTACGACATCTGACTCTCAGTCGGGTACGACATCTGAGCCAAAGTTTCACTGCATGAATCGAATGAGGGCCGGTCCATTGGGCCGGTCCTCTTCGCGTGCGATGCAACGTTCGTGCTTCGGTTAGGTACGGTTGTTAACGATGTCCACACTTTCCGATCGGCGGATCGGCCCGTTCATTGGCGCACTCCTTCTCGCGCTTGTTGTCCTCGTCGCTGGCTGCGGGGAATCATCGACGAATGGTTCGGCGAAGAATGCGGCCGAGACATCGAATGAACGTTCAACCTCGTCGAGTTCATCGACATCGACGACAGTTACTCCGACGACGAGTTCGGTGGCACCGACGACCGCGGTGCCGGAATCGGCGTCGACTCGAGATCGACTTGCCGTGCTTTCAGTCGACGACCGACCATCGCCGCAGGGTGATTATCGCCGCGAGGAGTGGCCGCATTGGGCCGATGTCGACGGCAATGGTTGCGATGCGCGTCAGGATGCTCTTATTGCGTGGTCAATTGTTCCGGCAACAGTGAACCGTTCGGGCACTTGCAAAGTCGTCGCTGGCTCATGGGTATCCCCTTATGACTCGAAGGCCTCAAACAATGCCGGTGATTTTGATGTCGATCACCTGGTTCCGTTAGCGAACGCATTCGAATCGGGAGGTTGGGCGTGGAGCACAGCGCGCCGACGCGCCTTTGCGAACAACCCTGGCGAACTGGTTGTTGCATCAGCGTCTTCGAATCGATCAAAAGGTGCCGACACACCGGATCAATGGCGACCACCAAACCGTGACTCTTGGTGCGCATATGCCGACGGTTGGGTGAAGGTGAAGAGCTCGTGGGGACTCACGGTCACCACGTCCGAACGCGATGCCCTTGGCCAGATGCTCGATACCTGCGGCATCGCTGGTCCGGTGTGGCCGTTAGGTGGAACATCGATGGCGAGTCCGCAAGGGCCACCACCGTCTGGGTCTGCATCTGGTGCGGTACCCACTCCAGCACCCGCACCTCCCGCTCCGGGCGGTGATGTGTACTACGCCAATTGCACCGCAGCTCGTGCCGCGGGTGCAGCACCGATTTACTCGGGTCAGCCGGGTTATCGCACTGCACTTGATGGAGATAAAGACGGCGTCGCCTGCGAGTGAGGAGCACAGCGCACGAGTGCGCGCCTCAGTAGGGTTCGCGTTATGGAGCGCCTTGAACTCACTGCTGACGAACTACTGACCACAACCCGAGCAGTTCGCAAGCGCCTTGATCTTTCTCGGCCGGTGGAGAGGTCAGTTGTCGAAGAGTGTTTGCAGATTGCTCTGCAAGCTCCGAATGGTTCGAATCGTCAGACGTGGAACTGGGTTGTTGTTGACGATGCCGAGACCCGCGGGGCGATGGCAGAGATTTGGCGGGGTGGCGCCGCTGATCTTGGAGCCGCTGCGGCCGCGGCTGCAGCACCAGCGCGACCCCCGGCCGAACGCCAGCCCCAAATCATGGAGTCAGTGTCATGGCTGAATGAACACCTGCACGAGGTGCCTGTTTTGGTGGTCGCCACGGTTGAAGGACGTCCGGAAGGCGCGTCGATGTTTGTGCAGTCGACGATGTGGGGATCAGTGCTTCCGGCAGTGTGGAGTTTCATGCTGGCGTTACGCAGTCGGGCGATGGGGAGCTGCTGGACAACCGTTCACCTTGAGCGTGAACAGGCGATGGCCGATCTGCTTGGGATTCCCATCGACGAAGTCACGCAAGTGGGCCTCTTCCCTGTTGCGTACACGGTCGGAACGGACTTCAAGCCTGGTGCGCGAGAAGCATCGGCCGACACCATTCGTTGGAACCGCTGGTAGTTACGCCTCGTTAGCGAGTAACTGACGAACCTGTGACTCAACAGCAGTGCCGTTGAAGAAGTCAGGGTTCGTGCCTGTGAACAGTCGAGCAACGTTGCCAAACATGAAATCGCTGAACTGATCGCGGGTGACGAGTTCGTCTTCGATGAGTTCCCATGCTTCGGGAAGCACGCCAGTGAAGTCCGGAACGTCCCAGTGGCCGATGTCAGACGCAAACATTGCGCGCAGTCGAGAGCCATCGGGGTTGATGTCCTCGTTGAAGGCAATTGCATTCATGGGGTCGTCTGCTTCACAGCCGAAGAAACACTGGTCAGTGAAGATCTTCACGATGTCGGCCTTTGAGTTGATGCCGCTGAGTTTCCATTCGTCGATCGTGTCGACTTCTTCGTTCGGATCAGAAAGAAAACTGAGAGTTTCAGAAAGTCGATCGGCGCGATCGGTGAACATCGGGTCGCCGTAGTCGGCTACGAGCGATTCGAGGAGCGCTCGGTCTAGGTTTGCGGGGTCGTAATGACGGATGTCGTCGACATTGCGCTTTTCGAAATGCCCGCAGATGTCTGACAAAAGATTGCAACCCCACGCAACGCCCCCTTCGAGAAACGCGAATCGAAGTTCGGGAAAGCGCGACATCACTCCGCCAAAAAACAGTGAGCGCAATACAGCTTCGGTCCCTGCTGCAAAGTTTCCGATGTGGTTGGCGACGTAGTTGGTGGGCGAAACACGACTGCCGAAACCAATGCCGGTTGAGTGGAACGTCGGGGAAACATTGAGCTCTGCACACTTCTGCCAAAGCGGGTCGTAGTCGTGCATGCTGTCGAGGCCGAGACCATCGACCCATCGCGCAGCTCGGTCACCTTCGTGGCCGGGTGCGTAGCGCAGTACGAGCCCACCGAAGAGAAAACCCCGCAGGCCAAGTTCTTTCGTGGCGTATTCGAGCTCAGCAATTGCTTCATCGGGGTCGTAGGTGGGAATGACACCAACAGGAAGAAGTCGATCGGAGTATTTCTCGTAGGCCTCGGCGTAGTAGCGGTTACAAGCACGCGCGAGAGCGCGACGGAGTTCGGTGTTGTCGACTGCCATGACGGTGAGGCCAACAGTGGGGTAGAGGAGCGCAACATCGATACCGATTTCATCGAGCCGGTTGTAAAGCAATCGGGGGAGCATCGCTGTTGCTCGATCGAGGGTGTTGCGCGTTGGCACACCCCACCATCCGGTGCGCGACATTCCGTTGCTTCGCCGTTGGTCATTGCTGAGACCTCGTCGTGCCGTTGCTGCGGCAGTGCTCATCGCCTGGAATGTGTCAGCGAGCGCAGTGCCAGCGTCTGCAGCAATGAGATCTCGGATAGCAGGGATGAACTCGATGATGTGTCCATCCGCATCGATGACGGGATGATCGAGCTCTTCACGAATTGCCGCTGCGTCCATGGGACGACCTCCTGAGATGTCGGTCCATCATGGCGCAAACCTTGTGCGCCTCAGTGTTTCGCCGGCAAGCCGTAGAAGACGCGCTCGACGACTGACCGTGATCGGCGAGTGACTCGGCGGTAGTGCTCGCG
>JBIIGP010000165.1:0-4890 GCA_044236415.1 Acidimicrobiales bacterium
CGTGCCGGCCTCGGGCGCGAACGTGAGACCCGTGCGGCGGGCCCGTTGGATCTGCGTCGCGATACCAACTCCAAATGCATCAACTCGGAGGCTCGGCAGAGAGACGGAAACCGGAGGGCCATCGTCGGTCGACTGAACGATGTCGCCGACAAGTTTCTCGATACCGGAGAAATCGGCGGTGGAAAGCGAAGTGAGAGCAACCTCGTCATAACCGGTGCGACGCAAGCCCTCTTCGACCATGGTTCGAACTTGTTCAGCCGGACGTTCACGAACCGGACGCGTGATCATGCCTGCTTGACAGAAGCGACAACCTCGAGTGCACCCTCGGAACACTTCGACATTGAGACGGTCGTGTACGACCTCGGTGATTGGAACAAGTTGCGTCTTGGGATACGGGAACTCAGCGAGATCGGCGACGGTGCACTTTTCTACTCGTTCGGGAACATCGGAGTATCGAGGGGTAACGGCAACGAGATTGGCGCCCTCGTAGGTCACGTCATACATCGACGGCACATACACGCCAACGATGTGAGACAACTCACGAAGAACGTGTTCTCGGCTGCCTTCGGTGCGACCTGACTTCTTCCATTCCCGAACAACTTCGTTGATTTCGGTGATGACTTCTTCACCATCGCCCAGGACGACAATGTCGAGGAAGTCGGCGATTGGTTCAGGGTTATAGGTGCAGTGTCCCCCAGCGACGATGAGCGGGTGCTCGGGACGGCGTTCGGCACTGCGAACCGGCACACCAGCGAGGTCGACCATGTTGAGCAGATTTGTGTAGGTCAACTCAGCAGAAAGATTGAAGCCGATGAGATCGAAGAGTCCCGCAGGACGATGGCTATCGATTGAAAACAGAGGAATGTTGCGATCACGGAGAAGACCCTCGAGATCAGTCCATGGCGCGTAGGCACGCTCAGCCACGGCGTGGGGATTCTCGTTGAGGATTTCATAGAGAATCTGCAGACCCTGATTTGGGAGACCAATTTCGTACGTATCGGGGTACGACAACAACCACGCCACCTTGTCAGGGGAATGGTGCGGGGTACGAGCTCCGTCCTCAAGGCCGATGTAGCGAGCAGGTTTCGCCACGTTGGCCAGAAGGGGCTCCAGCTGGGGCCATACATCGGTCATGACCCGTAGATGCTACCGGGGCACCCCCGGTCTACTGGAACCGGCGCATATAGACGTTGAGAACAAGGCCCAGAGCAGCCAATGCCGTAATGGTTGCGGAACCCCCGGCACTGATCAAAAGCAAAGGGATACCTGTCACTGGCATGATCCCCATGGCCATTCCCACGTTCTCAAACGCCGAGAATGCGAACATCGCCAGGACGCCAGCGCAGAGATACGTACCGAAGGCATCCTTCGAGACTTGGGCGATTCTCCAGATCCGGTAACAGAGCAGCCCATACAAGAACAACATTATCGATGCACCGATGAAGCCAAACTGCTCGGCAACGGCCGTAAAGATGAAGTCCGTCTGTTGCTCAGGAACAAAGCCCAACTTTGTTTGCGGGCCATCGAAAAGCCCTTGACCAGTGATCCCACCATTGGCGATGGCCTGCTGGCTCTGTTCGATGTTGTAGACGGCAGCATTCGAGGTGTCGCTCGGGTCCACAAAGGCCGTCAACCGGTTGCGCTGATACTCCGCTAGCAGAGGCGAGTTCAATGCGCCCACGATGCCAACCAACCCAACGATCGTCAGCACCGCGATGTATTTCGTGGGCAGCCCTCCCACAAGCATCATGGTCATCATGATTGCAACAAGGATCAGAGTCACACCGAGATCCGGTTGCAACATGATGAGAGCCATCGGTAGCGCAGCCGTCGCGAGAAGTGCAACGAGTCGCCGAATGTCGATGTCGCCGCGAAACTCCGACAGCAAAAACGCGAGGACGCCGATGAGCGCGAGTTTTGAGAATTCGGCTGGCTGCATCTGAAAAGGCCCCAGAGAAAACCAGGATTTCGCTCCATTCACTTCGCTACCCAACGGAGTGACAACCAACACGAGCAGAGCGGTGGTGATTCCATAGAACGCCCATGCCCAGTCGTGGAGCTTTCGGTAGTCCACGACGCTGCAGAAGACCATTGCTCCTGCACCAATGAGCATAAAAGTCGACTGCTTATACAAATACGACTTCGAATAGTCCGGACCCGGACCACGCGTTGCGCTGTACACCGCGATTACTCCCAGGATCGAGAGAATCACTGTGCATCCAATGAGAACTGGATCGAGATGTCGGAGCGGTGCGGTTGGATCGCGCCGGCTCAACTTTGACGCCCGAGAGGAAATCGACTGCGGCAACATCAGTCCATCGATCCGTTCGTTGCCGTTCCAGCACCAGTAAGCGCCTGATTCGCGATCACTTCATAGACCCGACGAGTGACCTCGCCCGAGGCTTCTGCACCGAAGCCCGACTCCTCCATGACGGCGGTAACCACCCACTTCGGAGAAAGCGCAGGACCATACGACGCAAAGAGCGAAGTATCGGCCTTGCCATCAACCTGTGCCGTTCCCGTTTTACCGACGATCGGGAAAGCCTGTTGGTCAAAACCTACGAATGCCGAAGTCGCAGTTCCAAGGCCGCTTGTAACTCCTTCAAGTCCTGAAGCAATTGGGCCACGGACATCGGGCGGGAGCGAAACCGTACCTGTCACAACCGGTTCGATCACCCTCAGCACATCAGCGGGATCCGTTGTTGTGCTGTTGGGTCTGAGAATCTTCCAGACCACATGCGGCTGGTAAACGGTGCCCCCATTCGCAAATGCCGCATACGCGCGAGCAAGTTGCAACGGAGTAACCACGATCACATTCTGACCTATCGCGAGTTGGACGTTGTCGCCGGTGTACCAGTCACCATTGGGATAGGCATCGGGGTACTTGTTCGAAAGTGCTTTCTTCTCGGCCTTCGTAAGCACGTAACCGGCCGATTCATTCGGAAGATCAATGCCGGTTCGCTTATCGAATCCGAATGCGGTGGCCGCGTCCTGAATCAGCGTGGTTCCATCCATGCGGTCGCCGAGCCAATAGAAGTACACATCCGACGAGACCGTTAGTCCGCGAACCACGTTGACATTTCCGTATTTTTCTTTACCGGCGTTGGTGAATTCCTGAACGGGATTGCCAACCCGGTAGACGCCGTCGTCGTAAATCGATGAGTTGGCGTCGATGAGCCCGTTACTTAACGCAGCCGCAGCAGTCACGAGTTTGAATGTTGAGCCGGGCGCGTACTGGCCGGTGATTGAACGGTCGATCAGCGCACTTGCCCCGTTGACGTTTTGCAGCTGGTTGTACCGCTCTTGCGAAATCCCAGCTGCAAATTCCTGAGGGTCATACGACGGAGCCGACGCCAGCGCCACAACTCCCCCGTCTCGAGGGTCAAGTACGACAACAGAACCGGCTGGAGCACCTCGAACTGTGCCATCGCGTTGAGATGTCCCGCGCAAAACATCCAGTCGCTCTATGAGTGCCTGCTCGGCTCGCATCTGAACTTCGATATCGATATGGAGCTGAATGTCGTTGCCGGACTTCGGAGGTTGATATGACTCAGTGCCAACTGGGCGATTCTTTGAATCGACCTGCACCAACTCGATGCCTGGTGTGCCACGAAGTTCTTTTTCGTAGGTTGACTCAACGCCAGCCATGCCAACAAGAGAATCGGGCTGATAGGTCTTCTCGACGCCATCAGGGTCAGTTCCAGGTTCGATCTTTTTGAGAATCTCTGTGGTGATGCGTCCGGTGTAGCCGAGGACATTCGAAGCTGCAGTGCCATACGGATAGACACGAACGGTCTTGCGCTCGTAGGTCACAGAGGGAAAGTCCTCGGCGTATTCGGATAGGCGATGAATGACTTCTTCGGTCACATCTGTCGCGATCGGAACTGCCTGCAACTGGTCGGCATTCTTCTCTGCCAATCGCTTCTCGATGGTGGAGATCTTGATTGGCGCTCCATTCGCGGTCAGGACATCAGCAAGTCTCGCGATGAGATCATCGCGGTCTTTCACCTTCTTCAACTCGTTTCGGTCGATTGAGACGATGAGTGACGTGCGATTGTCAACGATGACGCGGCCCTTCAAGTCGAAGATTCGACCTCGCGGGGCTTCAGTGGCAACGGTTCTCGTTCTGTTCGCAGTGGCCTGCACCGCAAGCTCTGGAGCTTCCAGCGCCTGCAGATACCAGAGCCGAGCGAAGAGCGCGATGAAGCACGCGGCGACCACAACACCGAGGAGGCTCATTCGGAGACGAGGTGAGGTGGTGTCCATGGTTCAGGGATTCGAAAGACGGGTTTTGGCGACGAGAGAAAACACAACGGCTCTAGTTCAGCAGATAGAAGCTGTCAGCGGACCGCAGCCCGCATTCGACCGACCTCTGGATCAGCCCAGCGACAGACCCTGACCGCCGGAAACACAAGGAGTGCTGATGAAGCACCCACGACGACCATAACGGTGAAGACGCGCAATGAGAGAAGATCTGGTCGACCGAGAAGTGCCCCAGCAACGGCGAAAGCCAAAACACCCACGCCGCTGGAGATGAAGGCGATTGCCGCCGTCAACCATCTGGCCGAGTGAATCGTCGCTCCCTCGAGCAATCCAGCAACCAGACCGGCAGCAAGACCAGAGATGGCTCCGAGACCGAATGGAGTCACTATCAAAAGGTCGAGGCAGATTCCGCAGATAAAACCAATCACTGCGCCCCGCTCAGAGCCAGCGACAATCCCTGCGGCGATCGCCACGACAAGAAAAAGATCGGCGCTCACACCTGCTATGCGGAACTGCGAGAACAACGTGTATTGCAAGAACGCTGCAGTTCCAATGATCACGACGTAGCGAATTGCCGGATGATCCATGGTCAGCCCGCTGGCTTCCACAAGACAACGTCTGCATAGA